>JAGNNB010000008.1 GCA_017990865.1 Lysobacteraceae bacterium | reverse complement strand
GGATCGCTGCAAATCGTCGGAAAACCAGCAAAATTTAACCAAAAGCGAATGAATACGTATGCAGCGCACGTTTCACGGGCCGGGGTCGGACTACCATCCCGCTGCGCGTCGGGGACTGGCTGGACTCCGACGACTGCGCGCGTCGCTCATTCGCGCCGCGTCCTAACTAAATTCCAGTTGCTGTGGAGGGGATCCATGCAGCCTTTGAAGCGAAACCTGTTGAGTATGGCGTTGGCGTCGGCGACGCTGATGCTGGCCAACGGCGCCTATGCGCAGTCGGCCGACCAAAACCAAACCGCCGACGACGCCCAAGATCTGGACGCCATCCAGGTCGTCGGTATCCGTGGAAGCATCGAGAAATCCACAGAAACGAAACGCGAATCGACCTCGATCGTCGAGGCCATTTCGGCCGAAGACATCGGCAAGTTGCCCGACACTTCGATCGCCGACTCGATCGCCCGTCTGCCCGGTCTGACCGCTCAGCGCTTCGGCGGGCGTCCGCAGGAAGTCAATATCCGCGGCTTCGCCGGCGACTTCTCGACCACCACGCTCAACGGGCGTGAGCAGGTCAGTCTCGGCAACAACCGCGGCGTCGAATTCGATCAATATCCGTCCGAACTGGTCAGTCAGGTCCTGGTTTACAAGACGCCCGACGCGCAGTTGGTCGGTCAAGGCCTGTCCGGCACCGTCGACCTCAAGACCGTCCGTCCTCTCGCTTACGGCAAGCAGGCGTTCGCGGCCAATCTCCGTGGCGACATGAACAAGGTCGGCGACGAAAAAGAGTACGGCAACCGCTTCAGCATCTCGTACATCGACCAATTCGCCGACAACACCGTCGGTATCGCGCTGGGCTATGCGCGCCTGAACAACCCGGGCCAGAGCAAGCAGTTCGGCGATACCTGGGGTTACGACGGCGGCGGCATCTACGGCGGCGGTAAACTCTACGACCTGCAAAACGAAAACGAACGCGACGGTTTCATGGGCGTGCTGGAATTCGCCCCGAACGAGAACTATCGCACTGTCATCGACGTCTTCTACTCGCAGTTCGATCGCGAAGAACAGAAGCGCGGCATGGAATTCGCCGCTGCGTTCGGCGGAACGCCGGTCGCCGGAAACACACCCGATCGCGCATCGTTTACCGGTATCAATCCGGTGGTCCGCAACGACTTCAACGCGACCTACGACGACCTGTTCTCGCTGGGTTGGCGCCACGAACTCGTGCTCAGCCCGAACTGGAAGGCTTCGGCCGATATCGGCTATTCGGGCGCGACTCGCGAAGAGCGCATCCTGGAAACCTATTCGGGCGTGAACCCGACATTGACCCGCGATACGTTGACCGTCACGCGGAACGGCGACGGATATTTCGATCACGACTTCGGCTACGACTACGGCGACGCCAGCATTCTGCGTCTCGGCGATCCCGGCGGTTGGGGCCAAGACGGCTACATCAAAGATTTCGAAGTGAAAGACAGCCTCACGTCGCTGCGCTTCGATTTCGAACGCACGTTCGACGACGGCTGGTTCAGCAGCGTCGAATTCGGCGCCAATCTGACCGATCGCGACAAGAGCCGCGCGTCGAACGAAGCCTTCCTCGATCTGACCGCATGTCTCGGCGGCGTGTCGCCGTCTTGCCCGGATGGTTTTTCGGGTCCGATCCCCACGAATCTTGCGACGACGTCCGCCTACAACGCTTACGGCGTGGGTTCGATCTACGGCTACGACGCTCTCGGCGCCTACAACAGCCTGTATACCCGTCGAGGCAACGCCAACCCGGACATCACCAACAAGAACTGGGAAGTCAACGAACAGGTCACGACCGCGTACTTCCAGGCCAATATCAATACCGATATCGGCTCGGTCGGGGTGAAAGGCAACATCGGCATCCAGGCCGTCAGCGTCGAGCAGAGTTCAACGGGTAACGAGAGTTTCGAAGGCAACCCGGTAGGCCGCGAGGTCACCCGAGGGGTCAATTACACGGATTTCCTGCCGAGCCTGAATCTTTCCTTCAGTCTTCCCTGGGAACAGGTCGTCCGCGTCGGTGCCGCCAAGCAGGTGGCGCGCCCGCGGATGGACGACATGCGCGCCAACGGCAACATCAGCGTGAACCGCTCGCGCGGCACCAACCCCATTACCGGCGCGCCCAATCCGATCGATCCGATCACGGGTCTGCGCGTGGCCTGGTGGCAGCGCGATGGCGGCAACCCCGAACTGCAGCCGTGGGAAGCGAATGCGTACGACATTTCGTACGAGAAGTACTTCGGCGACGGCAAGGCCTATGTCAGCGCCGCCTACTTCTTCAAAGACCTGAAGACGTACATCTACAACGAAAGCACGCTGTTCAACATCAGCGATACCGTGGTCACGCCGGCGGACTACCCCGCCAACCCGCCGCCGAACCCGGTTGGTGTGTATTCGCGTCCGGCGAACGGCAAGGGCGGCACGGTGAAGGGTTATGAGCTGGCGGTGTCGGTGCCGTTGGACGTGCTGTGGGAGCCGCTGATGGGCTTCGGCATCCAAGCCAACTATTCGGATACCAGCAGCAGCGTCCAGCCGCTCGGTCCGAGTTCACCCAACGAGCCGTTGCCCGGGCTGTCCAAGTACGTCTCCAACATCACCGCGTACTACGAGCGCTTCGGTTTCTCCACTCGCGTCAGCCAGCGTCACCGCTCGCAGTTCGTGGGCGAGGTGCAGGGCTTCGGCGGCGATCGGACCCGTCGTACGTTCGAAGGCGAGACCGTGACCGATCTGCAGCTCGGCTACACCATCCAGTCGGGCATGCTCAAGAATCTCGGTTTCCTGTTGCAAGTCAACAACCTCGAAAACGAACCGTTCCGCTCCTCGTTCGGCGGCAACGATGCGCAACCGCGCGAGTACTTCGAATACGGCCGCACCTACCTGTTCGGTGTGAACTGGCGCTACTGATCTCTCAGAGGCGAGCAACACTTGGCCCTTGCCGGACCCCGCCGGCAAGGGCTTTTTCTTTGGGCGGTTGCTCGAGTTTACTGGCGGCACAGTAGAGATCGAAATAAGCGATCGCGAAATCGCGCTCGCCGCGAGACACGGCGCAAGCGTGGGCATCGCGACGATTTCTAGAATTTTTTCCGAAAATCAATTTCACGCGGCAAGAAGCCTTGTGTTCGTCATCCCGGCATTCGCCTGGATGACAGCACGACAACGGCGATTGCCGTTTTTCGATGCGACTTTTCGAGGCGAGTTTCGCCAGAAAACCCACGCAGTCCGGTGGGTAACCGCCACTCCGCATCCTGTTGGGATCGGTTTCTCGGTTCCGATCGTTTCGGAAGGGAATAATCGAACCTCGAAATCGTCTTTCTCCCTAAGCGGCTCGTCGCCGGACGCGCGACGCACGCCAAGGGGCATGACATTCGTTTGGGGTTCGTATGGCGAGGGACGACACATCGGACGATCTCTCTACCGGCCGGTATCCGGGGAAGGTTTCGTTACGCCTGCGCGCGACTGGCCTCGCCGCGATACTTTGTCTTTATGCGAACGTCGCGCTCGCGGAGCGGAGCGTCGACGAAGCCGAACGTTTGATCGATGCGGTCTACGACCTCCGCGCCGAGAACGGGCTATCCGCCATTCCGCTCTCGCCGACGCTGGAGCACGTCGCGCGCATGCATGCGTCCGATCTTGAGCGGTACCCGCGGAACGGACGCTGCAATCTGCACAGTTGGTCGCCAAACGGCGCGTGGTCGCCGTGCTGCTATACGTCCGACCACGCACAGGCGCGCTGCATGTGGGACAAGCCGCGCGAGATCGGGCGCGGTGCGTATCGCGGCGATGGGTTCGAGATCGTGTGCTGGCACAGCGAGCGCATGACGTCCGAGATCGCGATGCGCTGTTGGCGCGATAGTCGCGCGCATCAGAATGTGCTGCTCAATCGCCGCGAGTGGCGCGAGATCGAATGGCGCGCCTTGGGCGTGGCGATGTCCGCGCATTACGCGGTGTTGTGGGTGGGGCAAGTCGCGGAGCGTTGAGGCGATCGCTGACGCTGCATTTTGCGAATCCGCCGCGGCAGTCGCCAGATTCGAACCGCATGCGATTCGAACGGGGTCCGAACACAGCTCAATCCAACCCCCTGGCGAATCCGATCCCACACCGCGCCCAAAAAGCGCCCGATCCGATGACCGCTCGCACGGCCGCATCGCGTTGAATGGCATACGACCGCCCCGTGCGGCGCGCTTGCGCGTCGTCGGTCGCGGCGCTCGCCACGCACGGATCCGAGGGGGATCGCCATGCCCACCGTCTATTTCGGCACCAAACAGCAGCCCGCGTTCGAACTGAAGGAAAGCGGCGACATGATCGCTGTGCGCACGCGCAGCAAGCGTTCCTTGCGTCGCGGCGCCGCGCCGGTGGCCACGCCGGTGACGGGCGAGTTGGACGACGGCAGTTTGGTCGTGGCGTTTCCGGATGCGGGCGTCGAGGTGTATCGGGTGAACGTGGGCCCGAGAGCGCGCTCGCTCGCCGCGCGCAAGACCGCGCTGCGCCAAGCGCCCGACGTGCGCTTCGCTGGCGGCGTTTTGATGGACCCGAAGACCAAAGACCCGGTGCTGTACACTGAAAACATCTTCGTGAAATTCGTCGACCGCGCGGATGCGGAAGACTGCGAAAGCGTGCTGAAAAAAGCCGGTTTGGCGATCAAGGACAAACTCGCATTCGCGACTAACGCGTATTTCGTCGAAACGCCGGAAGGCACCGGTCAGGCGGTGTTCGATATCGCCAAGAAGCTGCTCGATCGAAAGGATGTCGAATACTGTCATCCGGAACTGGTGCGCGAACGCAAACGAAAAGCGATTTTCCCGCAGCAGTGGCATCTGAAGCGTACGAGCGTCGGCGGTGTGCAGATCGACGCCCACGCGAACGTCGAAGCCGCGCATGCGCTCACGCAGGGCGAAGGCATCACGATCGCCATCATCGACGACGGCATCGATATCGATCACCCCGAATTCGGCGGCGCCGGCAAAGTCGTCGCGCCGCGCGACGCGACCTCACGCACGTCGGACCCGCGCCCGAAAGATCAGTTCGGCACTGGGCGCGACGACGGCGATAATCACGGTACCGCGTGTGCGGGCGTGGCCTGCGGCAACGGCGGCGTGGGCGCCAGCGGCGTGGCCCCGAAAGCGAAATTGATGCCGATTCGGCTGGCGTCGGGCTTGGGCTCGGTACGCGAAGCCGAGGCCTTCCGCTGGGCCGCCGACAACGGCGCCGACGTGATTTCCTGCAGTTGGGGACCGACCGACGGCAAATGGTGGCAAGCGAACGATCCGCGCCACAACCAGGTGGTGCCGATGCCGGCCAGCACCAAACTCGCGATCGATTACGCCATCGCCAACGGCCGCGGCGGCAAAGGCTGCGTGATTCTGTTCGCCGCGGGCAACGGCAACGAGTCGGTCGATAACGACGGCTACGCGAGTTACGCGAACGTCATTGCTGTTGCCGCCTCCAACGATCGCGGCAAACGCAGCGTGTACAGCGATTTCGGCCGCGCGGTGTGGTGCGCGTTCCCGAGCAACGATTTCGGCCACGCGCCGTTCAATCGTCCCGAACCCTTGACGCCGGGCATCTGGACCGTCGATCGCGGCGGCGGCGACGGTTACAACGCGGGCGATCTCGCGTTCGGCGACAGTGCCGGGCAATTCGCTAACGATTTCGGCGGCACGTCCAGCGCGTGCCCGGGCGCGGCGGGCGTCGTCGCCCTGGTGTTGTCGGCCAATCCGGCCTTGAAGTGGAACGAGGCGAAAGACATCCTCAAACGCGCCTGCGATCGCATCGATCCGCAGGGCGGCGCCTACGACGCCAACGGTCACAGCAAGCAATACGGTTACGGCCGTTTGAACGCGCGCACCGCGGTGGAACTCGCCAAACCGCAACCGCAGAACGCGGTGAGCGTGCGTCGCGTGTTCGACGCGCCGATTCCCGATCTGCAAACCGTGCGCTTCGCGCTCGATGTAACCGAAACCGCCGCGATCGAAACGCTGAGCGCGACGATCGATCTCAAGCACACCTACATCGGCGACTTGATCGTCAAACTCGTGCCGCCGCCCGCGTTGAATATAGCCGCGGTCACGCTGCACAGCCGTGGCGGCGGCACCGTCAACACGCTGAAAAAGACTTACGACGCCGCCACCACGCCCGGCCTCGCCGCCTTCGCCGGCAAGAGCGGCAAAGGCGCATGGACGCTGGAAATCCGCGACGCCGAAGCGCAGGACACCGGCACGCTGGTGTCGTTCACGCTGAAGTTGACGTTCGCGCATGCGAATCGCACGGTGGAGGCGCCGGAAGAAACCGCGCCGGATGCGGCGCCGACGCGACGCGCGCGCAAGAAAACGACCGCGAAACGCGCCCCGAAAGCGAAAGCCGAAACGACGAAGAAATACGTTCGGAAACCGCGTACCGCGACGAAGCGCGGCAAAGGTCGATAAATTGCACAAAACGATCTTCGATTCTGCATAGACAGCACCGAATAGATCGCACATCGATACCAATCACTCTTCGCGCGGGCGATTGACAACCGTCCCGCGCGGAT
Source organism: Lysobacteraceae bacterium (assembly GCA_017990865.1). GTDB lineage: Bacteria > Pseudomonadota > Gammaproteobacteria > Xanthomonadales > Xanthomonadaceae > Lysobacter_I. The sequence continues at coordinate 14,803 of JAGNNB010000008.1, read as the reverse complement.
CGACAGTTCCCTCACGCTTCGCGTTCGTATCGAAGCGCATTCCACAGGGGGAATGCCGAATGGTCAGGGCAGGCGCAGGAATCGCATCGGCATTCACGCTTCGCCGTACGGCGGGGGCGACGACGGCGATCGCGATCCTCGCCTGCATCGCCATCGATGCCAATGCCCACGGCGGACGACTCAACGCCGAAGGCTGCCATCACGACCGCAAACGCGGCGGGTATCACTGCCACGGAGGCAGTTCATCTTCATCGCGCACGAAATCATCGCCCCGATACGACTTCGCGCCTTCGCGTGCCGCGCCCACGCGTCGCACGCGAGGCGGCGGCGTATTCGCAAATTGCGCCGAAGCGCGCGCCGCAGGCGCCGCGCCGGTAAGACGCGGCGACCCCGGCTATGGCCCGCATCTGGATCGCGATGGGGATGGCGTGGGGTGCGAGCCGAGGCGGAGGTGATACAGAGGACATCCAGGAAAAAATCCAATTTGTAACCGATTTATGACCCAAGGGGCGCGATTATGATTTTCTTGCAGAACGCGATTCCACGCATTAAGGAAGCGCGGATTACAAACAAATGCAGCCAAGTTTTTCGTATTAAAACTGCACTTATGCTTGTTACTTTGCTTTTACTCTTAGCTAGCGCATCCGTGTCAGCAGATGTGTCAATCACCGAAGTAAAGTTCTATAACGTACAGATCACAGGCGGCGTCAGAACTCTCGACGCGCCTATCTCTACATCGATCGGACGGAATAGGATCGGGCGTCTCTATGGAAGATTCACTCTAATAGGCACGCAGGCAACCATAAAGAAGCTAGAGCTTTATGGGTATCTCAGCATAAAGGCCGAGTGGACCATCAACGGCAAGGTCACAGATTCAATCGAGATCGGTATCAATCAGGAAAAATGGGAGTCTGGGGAAAGCGAGTTTAAAAGACAGGTCAAGGAAAGAGGGTTCTTCGAATTCAGGACCGCCACGTACCGAACTTATATTCCATCGGGAATTTACAGAATTACTGTTCGTGATTCTGTGGGAAACCCTCTTAGTCCACCTGGCTATGCTGGCCATGGAATTTATCAACCAAAGATAGAGGTGACAAAACCATGAATTTCGAAAGCATTACGAACCTGCTCGACACCATAAAAACGGCGGTCGATATACCTGAAAATATGAAACGAGATTTGATCAGGAAGGTTGAAGAAATTCCGCGAGTAATCGATACCGACCCGTGGATTTATCGGATGGTAGTGTTCTTTCTTGGCGTGACTGTGATGTCAACTGTAATTGGTGGGATTGTGTTGACTTGGGTCGGCGGAACTAGCGCTAATTTTCAAATTCCTCAAGGAGTAGTGGCGATCGGTTCGGCCGCAGTCGGAGCGCTTGCGGGTCTGCTTGCTCCATCGCCAAGACAGTCATAATAAAAATTAAGTTTTCACAGTTTCCTATGGCTTGATATTGAGGCGAATAATGAGGCGAAAAAAGATGCCACTATTTGCTTTCATTTATAAAAAGACTGGATAGGTTTCAGTCGCTCGAATACATGTTAAGAGTGGCCAAAAACCGGTGTTGTGATAGCAATCTTTGGCCTTATTCGTGAGTGTCAATCTTGATTGACTTTGATCCAGAAAAAAGACTGAACGAGTGGGGTGTGCATCTTTATGTCGGTGGGTTCAATTACCGGATAATGCGCGGCAGCGCGCGACTGTCGATGCACAGCTGGAGTTGTGCGGTCGACTTCGATTCGGCACGCAATCGTTTTGGCGACACAACTCCCAATTTCGCGTCGATTCCGCAGGTACTTGAGGCTTTCGATGCCGAAGGCTGGACGTGGGGTGGTCGGTGGCGCAGGCCGGATGGCATGCATTGGCAGGCAGCCGACGTGTGAGGTTAAGAGAATGTCGCAATAGCTCCTGTTCGGGGCGATGTCGATGTAAGTGGTCGTCGTTGTTGTTTAGCTCTCGTATCGGGTGGCGGAGTCTGCAAGTTTGCCGATCTCTACCCAATCCTTCCCCCTCAACGCCTCCGCCGGCACCATCCAAGACCCACCCACCGTGATCACATTCGGCAGCGCGAGATAAGCAGGCGCTTTCGCGGCATCGATGCCGCCGGTGGGACAGAACTTCACTTGCGCGAAGGGGCCGGCGAAGGCTTTGAGGGCGGCGATGCCGCCGCTGGATTCGGCGGGGAAGAATTTGAAGCGTTTGTAGCCGTGTTCGAGGCCGCGCATGAGTTCGCTGGCGGTGGCGATGCCGGGTAATAACGGGATGTCGGCGTCGCGGGCGGCTTCGTACAGCGCGTCGGTGGCGCCGGGGGAGATCGCGAAGCTGGCGCCGGCATCTTGTACCGCGAACAGATCGGCGCGGGTGAGCACGGTGCCGGCGCCGACGATCGCGCCGGGCACGTCGCGCATGCGGCGAATGACCTCGAGCGCGACCGGGGTGCGCAGCGTGATTTCCAACACGGGCAAGCCAGCGGCGACGAGGGTTTCGGCAAGCGGCACGGCGTCGTCGAGATCGCTCACGGCGAGGACGGGCACCACCGGCGCTTGGCGGAGGACGGCGTCGATGCGTTGGGTGATGGTGTCGTTCATGCGTGGGCCGTGAGTGAGAAGCGAAGCGTGGGGGAGATTCGAATGTCATCCCGAGCGCAGCGAGGGACCTGCTTTTGCTTGCTTGTATGTTGCGAATAGCGAAAACAGGTCCCTCGCTGCGCTCGGGATGACAACGTGGAAACACCGCGATCAGGATGGGATCGCGCGCGCGAAGATTTCGCAATCCGCTCAATGCTGCGCGCGCAACGCCACCGCCGCGCCGAGCAAGCCCGGGCCGGTGTGAGTGATGACGCGGATGTTCACCGATTCCAGATACGCGGCGAAGCGGCCTTTGGCGAGGAAGCGTTCGCGGAACGCGCTGCTGCGCAGGAACGGCACGAAGCGCGGCACGATGCCGCCGGCGATCATCACCGTGCGCGCGCCGTGGATCAATGCCGCATCGCCCGCGACGCTGCCGAGTACCGCGCAGAAACGCGCGAGCGTGCGGCGCGCGGCGAGGTCGTGGCCTTCCAATGCGGCAGTCACTATCTCGCTCGGTTCGCGCAGCGTTTGGTGTTGGCCGGTGGTGTGATCCACCGCGCCGCGCAGCACCGCATCGATATGCGATAAACCGCTGCCGCAAAGCAGACGTTCGTTTGAGACCCTGCCGAAGCGCGCGGTGAACCAGCGCGCAATCGCCAACTCCTCGTCGCCCAGCGGCGCGAAACTCACGTGCCCGCCTTCGGTTTCCACCACCTGCCATTGCGGGTCGTGGCCGACCATCAACGCGACGCCGAGTCCCGTGCCCGGGCCGATCACCGTCACCGGGCCGCGCAGGCCGGTGTCGTCGCCGTGCACCGCGATTTGTTCGTTCGCGCTCAGGCCCGGCACCGACCATGCCACCGCGCCGAAATCGTTGAGCAGATGCAGGCTGTTCAAATCGAGCGCGCGCTGCAGTTCGCTGCGGGTGAACGACCACGCGCGATTGGTGAGGCGAATCTCTTCGCCGTTGACCGGGCTGGCGACGGCGATCGCGGCTTTCTGCGGTTTCGCGCCGACTGCGGCGAGGTAATGCTCGGCGGCGTGTTGCAGGCTCGCGAATTCGGCGGCGACGAGGCTGCGCGCGTCCAACACTTGCGGCGTCGGCGCGGACAGATCGGTGAGCGCGAAGCGCGCATTGGTGCCGCCGATGTCGGCGATCATGGCGAGCGAGGCGTTCGACAAGGGCATCGATCAGGCTCCGGCGTCTTCGTTGACGAAAAGGCTGCATGCGCCTTCTTCGGCCGAGCCGACCTGAGTGCGCATCAATCCGAACAATTCGCGGCCGACGCCGACGCGGTTGTCGCGCAGATCCAGCGGACGCGGCGCGCGCGACGCCCACTCCGCGGGATCGACATCGGCGTGCATCGCGCCGGCTTCGGCGTCGATCAAAATCATGTCGCCATCGCGCAGTTTCGCGATGGCGCCGCCGCAGGCAGCTTCGGGTGTGACGTGGATCGCCGCCAACACTTTGCCCGAGGCGCCGGACATGCGGCCGTCGGTCAGCAGCGCCACGCGTTGGCCGCGATCCTGCAGCACGCCCAGCGTGGGCGTGAGTTTGTGCAATTCCGGCATGCCGTTCGCGCGCGGGCCTTGGCCGAGCATCACAGCGACGAAATCGCCCTGGAAACCTTCGCGAGGATTCAACTCGCCGGCCTTGAACGCCGCAAGCAACGCATCCTGCGAGTCGAACACGCGTGCAGGCGCGGCGATGGCGCGATGCTCCGGCGCCACCGCGGAAATTTTCACGATCGCGCGACCGAGATTGCCGTCCACGCAGCGCAGGCCGCCTTCGCGATCGAACGGTTCGGCGACCGGGCGCACGATGCCGGTATCGCGCGACTGCGTCGGTGCGTCGCGCCACACCAAATGCGTGCCGTCGAGTGCCGGCGCTTGCGTTTGCCGGCGCAGATCGCCGCCGTGCACGCACAGCAGATCGCCGTGCATCAAACCGGCGTCGATCAACTCGCGCAACACGAAACCGAGGCCGCCGGCGCGATGGAAATCGTTCACGTCGGCGCTGCCGTTGGGATACACGCGCGCCAACAGCGGCGTCGCCTGCGACAGTTCGTCCAGATCGGTCCAATCGATCGTCAAACCGGCGGCGCGCGCGATCGCCACCAGATGCAACGCGTGATTGGTGGAACCGCCGGTCGCGGCCAAACCCACCATCGCGTTGACGATGGCTTTTTCGTCGACGGTGCGGCCGATCGGCCGGTAATCGTTGCCCAGCGCGGTGATGCGCAGCGCTTGTTCGGCGGAGGCGACGGTCAGCGCATCGCGCAGCGGCGTGTTCGGATTGACGAAGGCGGTGCCAGGCAGATGCAGACCCATCGCTTCCATCAGCATTTGATTGGAATTGGCGGTGCCGTAGAACGTGCAGGTGCCGGCGCCGTGATACGACGCCGATTCGGCGTCGAGCAATTCCTCGCGCGTGGCTTTGCCGTCGGCGTAGCGTTGGCGCACCGCGGCTTTTTCTTTATTCGGCAAACCGGAAGGCATCGGGCCGGCGGGGACGAAGATCGTCGGCAGATGACCGAAACTCAGCGCGCCGATCAACAAACCCGGCACGATCTTGTCGCACACGCCCAACATCAACACGGCATCGAACATGTCGTGCGAAAGCGCCACCGCGGTGGCGAGCGCGATGGTGTCGCGCGAGAACAACGACAACTCCATGCCGACGCGGCCCTGGGTCACGCCGTCGCACATCGCCGGCACGCCGCCGGCCACCTGCGCGCTGCCGCCCGCATTGCGCGCGGCCATGCGGATCAGCGTGGGATAGTGCTCCATCGGTTGATGCGCCGAGAGCATGTCGTTGTAGGCCGTGACGATACCGATATTGCCGCCCGCGCCGGTTTTGAGCGACGGCTTGTCGCTGCCGGCCGCGGCGAAACCGTGCGCCAGATTGCCGCAACCGAGGTTGCGGCGCGCCGGCCCGTCCGCGCGCGCGCGATCGATCTTGTCGAGGTACGCGCCGCGCGTCTTGCGGCTGCGCTCGGCGATGCGTGCGGTCACGCGCTCGACGACGGGATGCAAAGGCATTAGGGACTCCAATGGATGTGCAGCACGCGGGGCTCGATCGAAGAACCCGGCGCATGCAGGAAAGCGGAGATCGGTGCGCCGAGCGGATCGAGATGCGCCTGCGCTGCGCGCAACACCGCGCGTTTGCGTTCGCCGACCACCGCCAGATGCCATTCGCGGGCGCGGGACAATCGCGCGAAGCCGAGCGTGATGCGCGCGAACGGCGCTTCCGGCGGCAGCGGATCGGGCGTCAGCGCGAACGCGTCGTCGCGCGCGTCCACGGCCATGGCTTCGCGCAAGCCGGCGACGTTCGGAAACAACGACGCGGTGTGCGCATCGTCGCCCATGCCCAGCACCACCGCATCGAACGGCGCGTCATGCTGCGCCAGCATCGCGCGCGCCTGCGTCAACGACGCGTCGACATCGCCGTCGCTCGCGGTCAAGGCTTCGATTCGCGCACCGCGCGCGTCGGCGAACGCTTCGCGCAATGCGGCGATGTTGCAGGCGGGATGATCGTGCGGCACGCAGCGGTCGTCGCCGGGCATCGCGACGACCTTCGACCAATCGATGTCCTCGCTCGCAGCCAGTGCGCGATACGCCGGAAACGGCGTGCGCCCGCCGGCCAACGACAACAGCGCCGCGCCGCGTTCGCGCAGCGCGCGGGCGCAGGCTTCGCGCAAGCGTGCGGCGAGCGCGTCGGCCAGTGCGGCGGTATCGGGATAGTCGTGTTCGATCCAGGCCATGCCGATGCTCATTCGCGCCAACTGTGGCCGTGACGTTCGGTCATCGCGATCGCCGCGTTCGGGCCCCAGGTGCCGGCGGCGTACGATTTCGGCATCACGCCCGCGCGGTCCCAGCCGTCGCGGATCGCGTCCACCCATTGCCACGCCGCTTCGGTTTCATCGCGGCGCACGAACAACGTGCCGTTGCCTTCCAGCGCGTCGAGATACAAGCGTTCGTAGGCGAGGCGACGGCGCTCGTGTTTGAACTGTTCGTCCAGATCCAGATCCAGCGACACTTGCGACAGCCGCAAACCGCTGCGATCCAGGCCCGGGGTCTTGTGCATCAACTGCATTTCGATGCGCTCTTCCGGCTGCAGGCGAATGATCAAGGCGTTCGGTTCGGCGGCGGCGCCGCCGCGGGCGAAGATCGAATGCGGCACCGCGCGGAACTGCAGATAGATTTCGGTGCAGCGCCGCGGCATGCGTTTGCCGGTGCGCAGATAGAACGGCACGCCCGACCAGCGCCAGTTGTCGATATGCGCGCGCATCGCGACATAGGTTTCGGTGCGGCTGCCGCGGCCGAGTTCTTCCAGATAACCCGGCACCGCCTGTCCGCCGATCGCGCCGGAGACGTACTGGCCGGCGACGGTTTCCGATGCTACCTCGTTGCGGCCGATCGGACGCAGCGAGCGCAGCACTTTGATCTTTTCGTTGCGCACCGCCGTGGGCTCAAATTGCGAGGGCGGCTCCATCGCGGTCAGGCACAGCAGTTGCAGCAGATGGTTCTGCACCATGTCGCGCATGGCGCCGGAATCGTCGTAGTAATCGCCGCGGCCTTCCACGCCCACGGTTTCGGCCGCGGTGATCTGCACTTGCTGGATATGCCGCGCGTTCCATAACGGCTCGAACAGCACGTTGCCGAAACGCAGCGCCAGCAGGTTTTGCACGCCTTCCTTGCCGAGGTAATGATCGACGCGATACACGCGATCCTCGTCGAAGCTGCGGGTCACGCCGTCGTTGATTTCCAGCGCGCCCTGCAGATCGTGACCGATCGGCTTCTCCAACATCACCCGCGTACCCGGCCCGGCGAGGCCGTGCTCGGCCAACGCGGCGCAGGCTTTTTCGTAGAACTTCGGTGCGGTGCTCATGTGATACAGCACATCGCCGTCGCGCAACGAACGGATGCGCTCGGCCAGGATGCGCATCGAATCCGCATCGTCGAGCGAAGCCGGCTGGTAACGCACGCGAGCGAGCAGCGCCTGCAGCGTCGTTTCGCGCTGCAGCTCGGCGGGGACGAATTTGGCGATCGACTGGGCGACGAAGTCGCGGAACGCGGCGTCGTCCAGACCGCTGCGGGCGGTCCCGAGCAGTTTCAGCGAAGGCGACAGCAAGCCGTCGCTTTCCAGGCCGTACAGCGAGGGCAACAACATGCGCTGGGCGAGATCGCCGGTGGCGCCGAAGATGGTGAGCAGCGAAGCGGAGGAAGTCGTCACAGCCGAGTCCGTTACTGAAACACGCAAGCCTAAGCGGTACCGCGGAAGCGGCGACAGTGTAAACGTTTACAAGTCATCGGTTCCGACCGTGTTTCGTTACACCGGGCGTTTTGGTCGCGTCTGGCCAAACGAAGGTGTGCAGGCTTTTGGGCGCCAGCGTGTAGCGCGTGCGCAGGTCGGGGGCGTCCAACGCCACCGTGCGCGGGCGTTCGGACGCATTGACGACCACCAGAATCGTGCGATTCCGGGCGGCATCGACGAACGCGACATTGTCCACGCCGTCGCGCCCCTCGCTGGAGGCCACGCGATAGGCGCCCGGCGGGACGAACCGGCTGACGTGCGCCAACACGTAATACTCGTCGTTGCGCGTCACCGCGCCGGTGCGGCTGTCGATCGTGACCACACCGCGACAATTGCCGCAGCCGCCCGCATGCGGCCCCGAATGTTCGTCGAGCGCCAAATTCCACAGCAGCACGCCGCTGGCCCAATGACGAGTGCCGCCGACGATCAGATCCCGCGCCAGCAAGGTCATGCCGCCGTTGCGCACCGGCTCCCAATCGCCGCCGGAGCATTCGGTGAGATAGACGCTTTTGTCCGGAAACAGATCGCGCACTTTCGACTGCGCAGAGACGTGACCGCCATAACAATGCCAGGCCACGCCGTCCACGTAGCGCGACGCCGTGGGGTCGGAAAGCACCGCCGTCGGTTCCTCGGGCTTATCCCAGTTATGGTCCCAATCGAGAATGCGGACCTTGTGGCCCGCGGCGCGCAGCATCGGCCCCAGATGCGTGCCGATCAGCGCGATGCGTTGCTCCGCGCTCAACCGCATGCCGGGGTAGTTCTCCGGTTCGAACGCCGGCTCGTTCTGCAGGGTGAGCGCGAACAGCGGAATCCCGCGCGCCGACAGCGCGTCGACGTACTCGATCATGTAGCGCGCGAACGCGTCGTAGTGTTCTTCGCGCAGGGTGCCTTTGATCAGGCTGTCGTTGTCCTTCATCCACGCCGGCGCGCTCCAGGGCGACGCCATCACGCGCAGGTCAGGGTTGATCGCGCGCGCCGCGCGGGTCGCCGCCAATACGTCGCGCTGCTGAGGCGGTAAGCGGAAGCGCTTGAGCGTGGGGTCGGTTTCGCCCGCGGGCGCGTCGTCGAGACTGTAGTGGCTCAGCGAAAAATCCGAAGCGCCGATGGTCAAGCGCACCATGCCCAAGCCGATGCCGTTCGGCGGCGCGGCGAAGAGCTCCCGCAGCAGCGCTTTGCGCGCGGCGGGTCGCAGTGTGTGCTGCAACAGCCAGGCCGAGCTGTCGGTGATCGACGCGCCGAAACCCTCGATGCGCTGGCGGCGCTGCGTGGGATCGATCGCGATCACGATCTCCGGCACGTCTTGCTCAACGGCAGCATGCTCATCAACGGCATGCTCATCAACAGCGTGCGCATCAACAGCAGCGGGCTCGACAGCGGACGACGCCGCATCGACCGGCAACTCGGTCAGCGCGTAGCGGCGGTCGGAGGTGGTGGCCCAAACGCGGAGCTCGGTCGGAGCATCCGCCGCGATGGCGGGTGCGACGACGGCCATCCACAGACAGCACGCGAGCGGGTACAGCGATTTCATGCGGTGAAGTCTCCTCGAAAACGGCCCTTCGTTCGCGCGGCAGCCGTATTGCAGTGCAGCAAACCGGGTGCGGCTCGACATGCGTTTCGCCCCGAAAACACGCACGGATACGACGGTATTCGGGGCTAAGGACGCGCGATGTGTTGACACGTTAAGGAAATACATGTATTTGACAGCGCTGTCAACAACCGCATCCGTGAGGGAGAGCAATGACCATCCGTACCCAATCCTGGCCGCAACGCGGTGCGAAGGCTCGCCTGGGGCTGCGCACTTGCGCCCTGACGGCCGCCTGCTCGCTGGCGTTGCTGGCCTATTCGGCGCAAGCGCAAGACGCCGCCGAAAATCAGGCGAAAGAAGACGCCGAAGAGTCCGAAACGCTCGACACCATCGTCGTCACCGGTATCCGTCGAAGCATCGAAACCTCGCGCGAGACCAAACAGCAATCGGCATCGATCGTCGAAGCGGTGTCGTCCGAAGATCTGGGCAAATTGCCCGACCTGAGCATCGCCGAATCGCTGGCGCGTTTGCCGGGCTTGGCCGCGCAGCGCGTCGAAGGTCGCGCCCAGGTGATCGCGATCCGCGGCATGTCGCCCGACTTCGCCGCCACCCAGCTCAACGGCCGCGAACAGGTCAGCACCGGCGACAACCGCGGCGTCGAGTTCGATCAATATCCGTCCGAATTGCTCGATTCGGCGATCGTCTACAAGAACCCTGACGCCAGCGTGATCGGCCAGGGTCTTTCCGGCACGGTCGATTTGCGCACGATTCGCCCGTTGAGCGTGGGCCAGCGTCGCTTCGCCGCCAACCTGCGCGGCGAATACAACTCGCTCGGTAAGCAGAACCCCGACAGCAGCAATACGGGATATCGAGTCAGCGCTTCCTATATCGACCAATTCGCCGATAACACCATCGGCGTGGCCATCGGCGTCGCCGAGTTGGACGCGCCGCTGCAAGAAAAGCACTACAAAGCGTGGTGGTGGGGCAATACGACGCCTTGGGGCGGCAACATCCCGGGTAAGCCCAACGATGCGGCGGCGATCATGGGCGCCGAAGTCTGGGCGCGTTCGCGCGATCAGGTGCGCGACGGCATCATGGGCGTGCTCGAGTACAAACCCAACGATTTCATGCACAGCACGCTCGATGTGTTTTATTCCCGCTTCGAGCAAAAAGACGCGATGCGCGGCATCATGTGGTCGCAAGACCCGTGGACCGGCAACGGCGTCACGCTGAGCAATGTGACCACGCGCTCCGTCGGGGGCTATCCGGTGGTCAACAGCGGCACCGCGAATAACCTCGAGCCCGTGGTGCGTAACGATCACAACTCGCGCGACGACAGGCTGTATTCGATCGGTTGGAAAAACGAATTCCAATTGAACGAGAACTGGTCGGTCGATGTCGACGCCTATCATTCGCGCGCCAAACGCGATCACAGCTATTTGGAAACCTACGCAGGCTCTGCGACGCTCGACAGCATCGGCTTCAACGCGCCGCTGGATTCTTCGGGCTTCGCGCATTTCAGCCCGGGCCTGGATTATGCCAATCGCTCGACGATTCTGCTCAGCGACCCGGCGGGTTGGGGGCACGAAGGTCGCTTGGAAAAGACCAAGCAGGACGACAAACATACCGGCGTGCGTATGGAGCTGGCGCGCAGCTTCGTCGATGGCCCGTTCTCGGGCTTCCAACTCGGCTTCTCGGGCACCGAGCGCGTGAAGGACAAGACCTCCTCGGTCTATTTCGCGCAATTGCTAGGCGGCGCGACGTCCGTCGCGGTGGATGCCGATCTGGTGCGCGGTCCCGTCGACTTGGGCTTCGCCGGATTCCCAGGCGTGCTCACCTACGACGTCAATGACGCCCTGCGGCGGCATTACGACTTGATCCTCAGTTTGAGCGGCGACGATCTCAAGAAAGATTTCACCGTCCGCGAGAACATCGAAACCGCTTACGGCAAGCTCGATATCGATACCGAATTCGGCGACTGGCTGCGGTTGCGCGGCAACGTCGGCGTGCAGTTCGTGCACACCAAACAGTCTTCGGTCGGCTTCGACGTCGACAACAGTACCGTCGCCGGCACCTTGACCCGCGGAACCACTTACGACGACGTGCTGCCTAGCTTGAATCTCGTCGGCGATTTCGGCGACGGGTGGATGGTGCGCTTCGGCGCGGCGAAGACCATGGCGCGTCCGCGCATCGACGATATGCGCGCGGCGGCCAGCGCCGGCGTCAGCACGGTATCGCGGCTGTGGAGCGGCAACGGCGGCAATCCGCTGCTTGAGCCTTGGCGCGCCACCTCGGTCGATATGTCGTTCGAAAAATATTACGGCCAAGCCGGCTATGTCGCCCTCGCGCTGTTCTACAAGGATCTCGAAAGCTACATCTACAACCAGTCGATCCCATACGACTTCACCGGCTTCAGCAACCCCACCACGGTCGTGCCGCTGAGCAATATCGGCACGTTCAGCACGCCCGCCAACGGCAAGGGCGGTTACATGCGCGGCGTGGAATTCAGCACCTCGGTGGAAGGCGGTGCATTGGCGTCGGCGCTGGAAGGCTTCGGTGTCTTGTTCAATGCGTCGTATACCGAAACATCGATCGATCCGAACCCGCTCGACGATTCGCGCCTGCGCCAAACGTTGCCGGGCCTGTCGAAAGTAGTGGGTAATCTGACCGCGTATTACGAAAACCACGGCTTTTCGGCGCGCGTGAGCCAGCGTTACCGCTCGGAGTTCCAGGGCGAAATCACCGCGTTGTTCGCGCAACGCAGCTACACGCAGGTGCTGGCCGATCGTCAAACCGACTTGCAGCTCGGTTACGAGTTCCAGCCGGGGACGAAGATGGCCGGCTGGTCGGTGTTGTTCCAGGTGAATAACGTCACCGATTCGCCGTACCGCACCGTGCAGCGTTCGGACTTCGCCAACGGCGGCGATTTCTACACCACGCCGCTGGAATACAACGAATACGGACGTCAGTTCCTGCTGGGCTTGAACTTCAAGATGTGATCCGACGCGCCGCCGTCGCGCACTGCGCGGCGGCGGTCTCGGAGCGTTCCGTACTTCGGAGATTCGCGCTTTGAAAACCCCCGCCTCGAATCGCCGCATCGGCGCGCTTAGTGACGCCGACGTCGTCTCCCCGCTCTCGCGCCCCACGACGCTCGCCTTGGCCGCGACGCTTTGCATCGGCGGCATCGTCGCCGTGGCGAATGCGCGCTCGCCGGCCGAAGCCGGTCCCGTCGCGGAATGGCGCAAGGTCGCCAGCCCCATCCGTCGCGATGCCGCGATGGAAAAGCGCATCGACAGCATGCTCGCGAAGATGACGCTGGCGCAGAAAGTCGGGCAGATGACGCAGGCCGAGATCAAATCGATCACGCCCGAGGAAGTGCGGGCGTACTACATCGGTTCGGTGCTCAACGGCGGCGGTTCCTGGCCGGGCAAGAACAAACACGCCGCCGTCGGCGATTGGTTGGCGTTGGCCGATGCGTACTACAACGCGTCGATGTCGACCGACATGGCGACGCAAATTCCCATCGTCTGGGGCACCGACGCCGTGCACGGCCACAGCAACGTGTATCGCGCGACGCTGTTCCCGCACAACATCGGTCTGGGCGCCGCGCACGACTCGGCGCTGATCCGCGAGATCGCAGCGGCGACGGCGACCGGCGTGCGCGCCAGCGGTATCGATTGGGTGTTCGCGCCCGCGGTGCCGGTGGTGCAGAACGCGCGCTGGGGCCGCATGTACGAAAGCTATTCGAACGATCCCGCGTTGGTCTCCGCCTACGCGGACGCTTACGTGCGCGGCATGCAGGGCCGGTTCGGCGACGGCAGCGCGATCGTGAGCGTCAAACATTTTCTCGGCGACGGCGGCACCGACGGCGGCAAAGACCAGGGTCAGACCATCGTCGCCCAGCGCGAACTCGTCCGTACCCATGCGCAAGGCTATTTCGCCGCGTTGCGCGCGGGCGCGCAGAACATCATGGTGTCGTACAACAGTTGGAAAGACCCGGGCACCGGTGTCGATTACGGCAAGATGCACGGCAACCGCATGCTGTTGACCGATGCGCTGAAAAACAAGGTCGGTTTCGACGGGTTTTTGGTCTCCGACTGGAACGCCATCGAGCAGATTCCAGGTTGCACCAAGGCCAGTTGCCCGCAGGCGGTCAATGCCGGCACCGACATGTTCATGGTGCCGGACGATTGGAAAGCGTTCATCGAGAACACCGTCCGCCAAGTCGAGGCAGGCGAAATTCCGATGGCGCGCATCGACGATGCGGTGCGCCGCATCCTGCGCGTGAAATTGCGCGCGGGCCTGTTCGACGGCAAAGCGCCGTCCGCGCATCCGCGCGCGGGCGATCTGGCCGCGCTGCAGCAGCGCGATTTGGCGCGCCGCGCCGTTCGCGAATCGCTGGTGTTGCTGAAGAACGAGCGCGCGGCATTGCCGATCAAGCCCGGCGCGCGCGTGTTGGTGGTCGGCAGCGGCGCGGACAATATTCCGATGCAAGCCGGCGGTTGGTCGCTGACGTGGCAAGGCGACGAAACCACCAACGACGATTATCCCGAAGCGCAAAGCGTGCTCGCCGGTCTTCGCGCCGTGGCGGGCGACGACTTCACGATCATGGACGGCACGCGCGTCGGCGCGAACATGGGCGACTACGATATCGCGATCGCGGTGATCGGCGAGAAACCCTATGCGGAAATGAAGGGCGACGTGGCCATTCCCGCGGCGATCACGCATTCGTTGCGTTATCCGGAAGATCGCCAACTGCTGGAAAACATCGCCAAGAGCGGAAAACCCGTGGTGACGGTCTTCCTTTCCGGCCGCACGTCGTACGTCAACGATTTGGTGAACGCCTCCGACGCCTTCGTCGCGGCTTGGCTGCCAGGTTCCGAAGGCGCCGGCATCGCCGACGTGCTGCTCGCAGGCGCCGGCGGCAAGCCACGTCACGATTTCCGCGGGCGTTCGTCGTTTCCGTGGCCGGGCGATCCCTGCGTGACGTCGTTCGCGCCCGCGGTCCTGGCCGCAACCCCTCCGCAATTCGCGAACGGCTACGGTTTGAGTTATGCGCGACCGAAATCCGTGCCTATGCTGTCTGTATCCGCCGCGCAGAATTGCGGCATGCGGTGATCGCGTCGCCGAAATGCGGCGCGTGTGCGAGAAAGCGAGTCAGCGTTTTCGATAGACCGACGATTTCGGATTTCGAACGCTAGAAATCCGTTGTCGTTCGAATCGACGTTCGAATCCGTCGAGCGAAGCGCGTTGCGCGTTGCGCGCGCTCGGTGGAGATCATGGGTGGAATTTTCCGACGGTATTCCTACCTCGTCGTAGAAGTTTCCGCCGTATGCATGGAACAGGGGATGGTGAGCGGCTGCCGAATCGGCGGCCTCACCCGAAGTGTGG
>JAGNNB010000007.1 GCA_017990865.1 Lysobacteraceae bacterium | reverse complement strand
GTGTAGGTCTCGGGTTCTAAGGGTTTCAGGCCTGGGGAACCGGCGCCGGGGTCGGCGCACGGCGACATCATGACAAGCCGTGAGCCGGTGTCAAGCGGGTGTGTCCGGTTTTTTTTTCTTTTTACGTATTCAAACCTTTTGGAGGGGTGCTTAGTCGCCTCTCCGAGGGCTTGCCGGGCCGGAAGCCTCCGGCTCCGGCCGTCTGAATCCCTTAGACCAACTCGATCGCGATCGCAGTCGCCTCGCCGCCGCCGATGCACAGCGAGGCCACGCCACGCTTGCCACCGGTGGCGCGCAACGCCGCGATCAACGTCACCACCAGGCGTGCGCCGCTGGCGCCGATCGGATGACCGAGCGCGCACGCGCCGCCATTGACGTTGAGCTTCGCGTGCGGAATGCCGAGGTCTTTCATCGGCGCCATCGCGACCACGGCGAACGCTTCGTTCACCTCGAAAAGATCGACGTTTTCGACGCCCCAGCCCGCTTTCTTCAACACGTTTTCGATCGCGTTCACCGGCGCGGTGGTGAACCATTCCGGCGCTTGCGCATGCGTGGCGTGCGCGACGATGCGCGCGAGCGGCGTCAGTCCGCGACGCGCGGCTTCGTCGGCCGACATCACGACCGTGGCGGCGGCGCCGTCGGAAATTTTCGAGGACGACGCGGCGGTGAGTACGCCGTCTTTGCCGAACGCGGCGCGCAGGGTCGGGATCTTCGAGACATCGATCTTGCCCGGCTCCTCGTCGGTGTCGACGACCGTCTCGCCCTTGCGCGTCACCACCGTCACCGGGGCGATTTCGGACTTGAAGGCGCCGTCGGCGATGGCCTTCTGCGCACGGGCGGCGCTTTCAGCCGAAAACGCGTCGGCATCGGCGCGGCTGAAGCCGTACTTGGCGCAGGTGGCGTCGCCGAACACGCCCATGGCTTGTTTGTCGTACGGGTTGGTCAGACCGTCCCAGGCCATGTGGTCCAGCAATTCGCCGCTGCCGTAGCGGATGCCGGTGCGCGAGCCGTTGAGCAGATGCGGCGCATTGGTCATTGATTCCATGCCGCCGGCGACGACGACGTTCGCGGAGCCGGCCTTGATCAGGTCGTGGGCGAACATGATCGCCTTCATGCCCGAGCCGCAGACCTTATTGATGGTGGTGCAGCCGGCGGAGGTCGGAATCTTCGCGGCCAGGGCGGCTTGACGCGCGGGCGCCTGACCGAGGCCGGCGGGCAGCACGCAGCCCATGATCACTTCGTCGACCTGGTCCGGGGCGACGCCCGCTTGTGCCAGCGCGCCAGAGATCGCCGCTGCGCCGAGCGTCGGAGTGGGCACACCGGTGAATTGGCCGAGGAAGGAACCGATGGCGGTGCGTTTGGCACCGACGATGACGATATCGGACATGACGGACTCCGTGCTGGAAGTGGGCGGCCGTTGGCGCATTCCCCCGCGCTGGGCCGGGTCGGCAGTGGCCGAAGCGCCGATTATGCGACTCATGCTGCGGTGCCGCAAACCGCTCGTCGGGTCCGCTGCGGCGGCGCGGGTTGGGTAAGGCGCCGGGGGTCGAGCCGGCGGTCGTCCGGCGCGGTTTATGGGCCGGTGCGGCGCGTAGGCGACGTGCGGGTGGCTCGGACAGGCCTTACAGCAACCGCAGCGTGATCGCCTTCAGCACCGCATGCGTGCGATCGCGGCAATCGAGTTTGACCAACAGCTCGGAGACGTAGTTTTTGACCGTGCCTTCGGATAAATGCAGGCTGCGCGCGATTTCCTTGTTGGAATATCCACCGGCGACGAGGCGCAGGATCGAGCGTTCGCGTTCGGTCAGGCGCGGTCCGCTGGTCTCCGCGTCGGGCGCGCTCAACGGTGCGTTCAAGCCGGCGCTCCAGCCCGCGCGCACCGGCCCCAGGCTGACCGGCTGCAGCAGGGTTTCGCCCGCGGCGACGCGCAGGATCGCGGCCTTCAAATCCTCGGGCGAGGCGTCTTTGAGCAGGAAGCCCTGGGCGCCGGCGTCCACCGCGCGGATCATCAGGTCCGGATCGTCGAATGTGGTCAGCAGAATCACCGGGGTGGCGTCGCCGCGTTCGCGCAGCGTGCGCAGCAGACCGATGCCGCCCAAACCGGGCATGCGGATGTCGCTGACGATCAGATCGACCGGCCGCTGCGGCAAGGCCGCGAGCAGGCGTTCGGCGTCGGGGCTTTCCAGCGCGATGTCGAAACCCAGGTCAGCCAACAGGCTCGACAGTCCGCGCAGGACGAGCGCTTGATCGTCGCACAGCGCGATGCGCAGGGCGCGCGGCGCGGTGGCGCTCATGGCGCGCGCTCCGGTAAGCGCATGCGCACACGAACGCCGCGCGGTGGGGTCGGCGTCAATGCCAACTCGCCGCCTAGCGCGGTCACGCGTTCGCGCATGCCGATCAGGCCGTTGCCGGGTGCGATGGTCGCGGGCGCGAGGCCGTCGTTCTCGACGGTCATCGTCAATCCGTCGGGTTCGCGGCGCAGGCGCAGATCGATGCGACCCGCCCGTCCATGACGCAACGCATTGGTGATCGCTTCCTGCGCGCAGCGCAGCAGCGTCTCGGCCTGATCGATGTCGTCGACGCGCAAGCCGTCTTCGATATCGATACCGATGCGCACGCCCGGCATCGGTCGCGCCAAGGCCTCGAACGCGGCGCGCAGATCGACGCCGTCGTGCGCGCGGAGGGCGCCGACCACTTGCCGGATCTGCGCCAATAAATCGTCCGCCAAAGCGGTGGACGTGCGGATTTCTTCGCGATCGGCCAAAGCCGGGTCGCGCGCGAGGCGGGCGAGGTTGAGTTTGAGCGCGGTCAGGCTGTGCCCGGCGACGTCGTGCAATTCGCGCGAGAGTTTGAGGCGTTCGCCGGCGCGCGCGGATTCTTCCAGCAACCGGCGCGTCGCCAACAATTCGGCGTTGACCTGCGCCAAATGCGCGCGCGCGCGTTCGCTGCTGCCGGCGAAATGTCCGGTCAAGGCTGCGAACGCTTGAAAACCGATCACCGGCACCATCCACTGCAACGTCGCGCCGATCTGGCCGCTGCGCTCGATCCACAGCCAGGCGATGGCGGCGTTCGCCATGACCAAATACGCGATCGCGATGCGCATCGGCAGCGCCAGCACGAGTTGACTGGCGACGATGATCAGCAACACCGCGGTTTGCCCGCCGTGCAGCATCGATTCGGCCAGCACGATCAGCGCGCCCTGCAGCACGATCATCAGCGGCATGCCGCGCGCGTCGGACTGCGGCGTGCGCGTGGCGCAGCGCACGAACAGCGCCAACATCGCCAGCAGCGCGAGCGCGCCGATCCACTCGGTCGGCGCACCGGCCCGCAGTCGCGCGCGATCGACCACGCCGCTGACGACCGCCACCCAGGTGACGTAGGCGGCGATATTCAGCGGCGTGAAGATGCGCTGGCGCAGCGTGCCTGCGTGCGATTGCAAGTGCGGCGGCGGCAGAACGTCGGCATTGTTCATGGGGCCAGCATGGCAGCGCCGCGCGCGCGGCGAAAGGCTTCGCGAGCGAAAGGTGACTTTTCTCACCCCCTGCGGGTGACGAGAGGCAGGTGGGCCGCGACGTGGGATCGCCGGAGACTGTGCTCACTCTTTCGGAGCCCGACATGGACACGATCTACCGCATTCTGCTTTCCGCGCACGGCCTCGTCGGCCTCGTCGCGCTGGCGACGTTCTGGCTGGCGGCCGCGGCGAAAAAAGGCTCCCCGCTGCATGTGCGCGTCGGCAAGACGTACATGATCGCGATGATCGGGATCATCGTCACCGCGCTGCCGATGTCGGCGATTATCGGCCTGCGCGGAAGCGTTGTGAACGCCGTTTTCCTGGTGTATCTATCCATCATCACCGCGACCGGCGTGTGGTTGGGCTGGCGCGCGGTGAAACGCAAACGCGATCAAGCGAGTTTCCGCGGCGGCGCATACGCGGCGGTGGCGGTGTTCAATCTCGTCGCTGCGGCGACGGTGTGCGCGGTAGGCTATCGCAGCGGGAGCGTCTTGCTGATGGGCTTCAGCGCGGTGGGCATTTTCAACGGCGTGCAGATGCTGACGCGCCGCGCGCGGCCGCTCGTCGAGACCCGTTGGTGGATGCGCGAACATTTCGGCGCCATGATCGGCTGCGGCGTGGCCACGCACATCGCGTTTCTCGCGATCGGCCTGAATCGCGTGATTCAAGCCGCGGGGATTCAACCGCCGGCGTGGTACGGCTTGATCGCGTGGTTCCTGCCGCTGACGCTTTCGGTGTTCGTCGGCGTGTGGCTCAACCGCAAGTACATGCCGAAGCCGGGTGCCGGTGCTGTGGCGTTGAGTAAGCCGTGATCCGGATCGCAGATGAAAATCACGGATGAAAAGCACAGATGCGATCATGCGTATTGTTCGAATGCGCGCGACGGCCGCGCATCACCAGGACTTGCCCCGCATCTCCGTCGTGTTGCCTGACGCGCCGGCATCGTTAAGCGTCCCGTATCATGCGATGCGTGAGTACGCCATCGCTTCCGCTGGGTTCGAACCGGCCGCCGATCATCGTCACAGGCGCGCGTGCGCCTGTCGCGATCGATTTGGCGCGAGCTTTCGCGGCATCGGGACATGCCGTCTGGCTTGCGGATTCGGTGCCATCGTTCGTGGCACGCTGGTCGCGGGTGGGGCGCGGACGTCTTCTGCGACTGCCTGCGCCGTGCGGGCATGGCGCCGAATACCGCACCGCGATGCGCGCGTTGGTCGATGCGATGCGGCCCGCGATGATTCTGCCCACCTGCGAGGATGTGTTTCATCTCGCCGCCGCCGCGGACGTTGGCGGTTTCGCGGATCGCGTCTTCGCTCCGCCTCTCGCCTTGTTGCGGACGCTGCATTCGAAAATCGAATTTCCCGCGTTCGCGCGCTCTCTCGGCATTTCGGTGCCGGAGACTTGGGCGTTGTCGTGCAGCGAAGATTGCGATGAATTGCCGCTACCCTCGGAAGCATTGGTATTCAAGCCGGAATTCTCGCGTTTCGGCGTTGCGACCTTATTGCGACCGACGCTCGATCGGCTGCGCGCGGTAGAAGTCTTGCCTGGCCGGCGCTGGGCGGCGCAAGAATACGTCGCGGGCGAAGAAATATGCCTCTGGACCGCCTCGCGCAACGGTCGGATCGTCGCCAGCGCCGCGTACCGTCCGGTGTGGCGCATGGGGCAGGCGGCCTCTTATGCGTTCGAGACCATCGAATGCCCGCAAGCGGTGGACATTGCGGCGACGATCGCTGCCGCGACGAACCTGACCGGTCAGCTCAGTCTGGACATCATTCTGACGGCGGACGGCAGAGCGCTGCCGATCGAATGCAATCCGCGCGCCGTCAGCGGCGTACATCTGTTCGACGGCGACGCGGCGCTGGCCGACGCACTGCTCGGCGAAGGCCCGCCATGTCACGCGCCACCGCGGTTGCGTTATCTCGCGCCGGCGATGCTGTCGTTCGGCGTGCCGCGCGCATTGCGCGATGGCCGCTGGCGCGATTTCGCGGCCGACATGCGACGCGGCCGCGACGCGCTCACGCGCCCCGGCGATCGGCTGCCAGCGCTCGGCGCTTTACTCGACACAGTCGGGTATCTGCTGCGCAGCGGCGATGCGGTACGCGGTTCGACTGCGGACATCGAATGGAACGGCGAGGCGTTGACATGACGCCGTTGGTGTTCGATCCGCTCGATCCTCCCGCGGATGCTTGGCCGGAAGATCGCGACATGGAGCGTCGCTACATCGATGGCATCGCGGGCGCCGGCGTCGAAAGGATGGTCGCGAACGTGCGCACGCACTGGCGCGCGTTGCGGATGGGCGATCGGGTTTTTCCGCTCACCATCGACGATGGCGACATCGGCGACAGTTACGTATGCCAGCCGCATAGCGCCTATGTGCTGTATGCGCGCGAGGAATTGGAGTTGGTCGATACCGGCGCGTTGCGACCGCTGTTGTCCATGGCGATCCGGCCGTTCGATGCGCTGCTTCGCGCCGCCAGGATCAATCGCATCGTGCATCTTGACAACTGGCTGCTGTCCACGAATCTGCATGGCGATTGGCGGGGTGAGAATCTCACGTCGATACGCGAATATTTGATCGAAACATACCCCGACCATTTGATCGCGATCCGCTCGATCGATACGTGGTCAGCGCCCGAGCTGGCGTCCGCGTTGAACGCGGATGGCTGGGTGTTGTTGCCGAGTCGACAAATCTGGGTCGTCGACGATCTTTCGCGCGACTGGCTGCCGCGAACGAGCGTTCGCAACGATTTCAAAACGTTGCGTCGAAGCGGATTGCATGCCGAGACGCCGACGATGTTGTCTGCGGACGACGCGAAGCGGATCGCGGATCTCTATCGTCAGCTTTACATCGACAAATATTCGTCGCTGAACCCGCGGTTCACGCCGGACTATATTCGCATGACGCATGCGGCAGGTGCGGTGCGCTACCGCGTTGCGCGCGCTGGCGATGGGCGCATTTTGGCGGTCGGCGGGATTTTTGTGCGGGACGGCGTCGCGACGGCGCCGATCCTCGGTTACGACACGTCATGCGCGCGGTCGCTCGGCTTGTATCGAATCGCGTCTTTGCTCGCGCGCAGCCTTGCGATGGAGGCCGGCCTGCGTTTCAACGGCTCGGCCGGGGCTGCGGATTTCAAGCGCGCGCGTGGCGCGAGGGCGGTTGTCGAGTCGATGGCGGTGTACACGGCGCACTTGCCTGTTTTCCGGCGCGCAGCCGTGAATACGCTCGCATCCGTGTTGCGCGGCATCGTATTTCCGATGATGGTGCGGCGGCAACTTTGAATGCATCGCACCAAAGCGGCGACAACGTCTTACAAACCAAATCGCCGACGCACAGCGGCGACCACGTGCGCCTCGGCCGCACCGGGGCGCAACGATTCGACGAAGCGATCGGGCCGTAAACCGGCATTTCCGCTCAACACGCGTTCGAGCGCGGGCTCGATCTCGCGCGGATCGCGCAAGCGAATCGCGACGCCCGCCGCCTCCAAGCGCGCGGCATGATCGAATTGGTCGTAGTCCTGCGGAAGCACCAGGGCCGGAACGCCCGCGCGCAGACATTCCCACATCACGCCCGCGCCGCCGTGATGCAGCACGGCCGACATCGTAGGAATCCAGCTCGGATAGTCCACCCAGGAATGACGATGCAGCGCGTCGTGCGTCGCCGTTTCCGCGCCCATCGGTGCGTCGGTCTCGTGTCGGCCGTCGCTGAAATGCAGTCGCCATTGCGTATTGCGCTGTGCGATATCGCGCAAACGTTGCGCGAGGCCGTCTTTCGCCCAACCCAAATGCGTGCCCAACGTCGCCAACACTTGCGGCGCATCGCCCGGCGCGGGCGGCGGCGCGCCGCGATCCGGCGGGCTCCACAGCATCGGCCCGACGAAGCGCACGGAGTCGGGCCAACGCCGCTCGAATTCGAGTTCGCGCAGGCCCAGCGCGAGCACGCATTCCGACGAATACGCCGTTTCACTGCCGTCGGCGCGATAGACGCGATCGAGCCCGAGTTCGGACAGCGCGCGTCGATGCAGCCGATGCACACCGCGTTTGAACGCTCGCACCGCTTGCGCCGCGCACGCATCGCGCGCGCGACCGAACGCGCTGCGGCCCGGCGTCCATCCGCCGAGATACGCCGGTGGCCCGCCCGGCGCTTCGATCACGCAGGGCGAGGGATGGCTGGTCCACCACGGCATGCCGTAGCGCGCGGCGATGGGTCCGGCGACGATCAGCGTGAAATCGGCGATCAACAAATCGGCGCGCTGCGTGCGGTAACGCGCATCGAGCGCGGCGGCGAACGCGGCCTGCAGGCGCATCGCCTGTTGGAATTGCGCGTGCAGACGCAGCGGGTTCGCGCCGACGGCGTACGGCGGATCGGTGAGCGCGCGCAGCGCGACATCGGCACCGGGCACCAGCGCGACGCCGCGCAAACTCGCGGCGCGGATACGCGCTTGCGCGCCTTCGGTGCTGACCACTTCGACATCGGCGATCTCGCGCAAAGCGCGGCCGATGGCGAGGATCGGATGCAAGTGCCCGGCGAACGGTGGCGCCAACAGATCGATGCGCGGCTTCGTGTCGCTCGCATGCGCGGTTCGCTCAAACGCATCGGTCGCGTTCATGCGTCGCCTCGCAACCAAGGCCATAACGTGCGCACGGCATCCAGCACCGCGTCGCGCGCGGCACTGCGCTCGAGATAATCCATATGGCCGCAATCGATGATGCGCGGCGATGGGCCGTCGTTCGGACCGAACCATGCGGCGATACGGTCGCGACGACCGCGCAGTTGCGCCCCTTCGACGCCGCGCGGCCAACGCGGGCCGACGCCGCCGTACGCCACGATGCGCAGACGCGCGCGTTGCGCGTCGTCGAACGGCGCGATCAGCGCATCGAGCAAGCTCAAACCGCAACTGCCGACCAGCAGCAGCGAACGCGGCGGCTTGCGCAGACACTCGCGCGCTTGCGCGACGACGGTTTGCGGCAGATCGGCGAAATCGCCGCGCCGCGCCGCAAGATACTGCCGGCCGTTGGCGAGGCTCGCGCGGAGCAGCGGCGTGTCGCGCCAGGCGCGGTCCGTTTCGCAGTCATTTTCGCCGACTCTCTCGTAGATGCTCTCGCACCACGGAAAATTCAGCGGATCAAGATGCAGGTCCGCCGCATTCATACCCAGCAGATCGGTTGCCAGCGCATCCAGCACAGCCCGCTGCAGCGGCGACAACGCGCAACGGTCGGGGTCGCTGCGGCCGGTCAGAAACGCGATGCGCGGCGCTTCCGCGCGCGACGGCACCGACGATTCGGACGACGGTTCGCTCATTCGCAATCCACGAAGCGGTCGTTGGCGTAGACGCGATACCGATGCGTCCGCCATTGGATGCGTCGATCGACCATCGCATGCAGCGCATGCACGGGCAACAGCAAAGCCGAAGCCAGCGACAGCAACGGTTCGGCTTTCGCGGTCGCTGCGCCTGCACAGGCGCGCTGCAGGCGCTTGCGCCCCAGAACATGCACAGTCGCGCCGAGCGCGAGCGCCGCGGCGCCGAGCCACGAGGGCGCATATGCGAACACGACCAGCGCGAACAGCGGCAGCAACATCGGCAGGCCGTGCCAGAACAGAATGCGCAGACGCATCCTCCACGGCTGACTGCGCAACAGCAACAGCGCGAACAGCATCCAGCGATGCATTTGTCGGCGATACGCGGAAAAATCTGGCAATGCGGTGCGCATCCACACCGGCTCGTTGCGCTGTTCGATGCGACCGCCCGCGCGCAGCACGGCCTGCGCCATCGCCAGATCGTCGGTGAGATGGCGCAACCACGGCGCGAAACCGCCGATGCGCAGCAACGCATCCCGTCGCATCGCCCAGCACATGCCGTTGAGCGTCGGTGCGCCGCCCGTGAGTCGCGGCGGCAGATACGTCAGCGCGGCGTTGTCGTTGACGAAGCGCGCCAGCAATCGCGCGCCGAGCCCGTGCGCGGGCAGGTACGCCGGCAAGGCGGTCGCGACGACAGGCGATGCGTCGTGGTCGCCGCCGAGCGCGGCCAACATGGCCTCGAGCGTCGCCGGCGGCAGATGCGCGTCGTCGTCCAGAATCAGCACCGTGTCGCCCGCGCAATGGGCGAGCGCGCGGTCGAGTTTGAACAGTTTCGGGTTGACGCCGGAGGGACACGAAGGATGCATGCTGACCGCCACATGCGGCGCGAGCGACGAATGCTTCTTCAACAACGAGCGAACGACATTGCCGGCGACGATATCGTCTTCATCGATCAGCCAATGCAAACGCGCACCGCGTGCGCCGAGCGCGCGCAGAGATGCCGCGAGCGCTTCGCCGAGACCGACATCGCCGCTGCGGATCGGCAGCAGCACATCGACGCCAGCGAACGACAAGGCATGGTCTGGGGCATCGGCATCGCGCGTGGCGGGCGTCGCAGTCGCGGCGCGCACGGGCGCCGCCGGCATCGCGCGCAGCGCACGCCATGCGCGGGTTTGGCGCCACAGTTCCCACGCGGGCCACAGCGCGGCCGCGCATGCGGGCCACCACGAGAAATCATGCAATAACTGAAACCACTCCGACATCGTCGCGCTCATCTCGCGTTCGCCTCAATGTTCATCGTCGCGGGCTCATGGTTGCGTGCGCTGCCAGACGACGAATGCGTCGATCGCCTGCGCCAGCGTTTGCGAAGGTTCGCCAAGAATCGCGCGCGCCTTGGCGATATCGAAGGTTTTGCTGAAGCACAGCACATCCACGCCGAACCGCGTGACCGGCGGCTCGCCGCGCAGCGGCAGCAGTGTCCATAGGCATTCCGCCGCGCAGGCGGCGGCATGCGCGGTGCGATAGCCGACGCGACGGGTGGGCGGCGGCAGATCCAAACGACGAAAAACCTCGGCGAGGAAATCCTGCATCGCGACGGGTTCGCCGTGACTGAGATTGAACGCGCCGATTGCCTCCGGTCGTTGCGCGGCGCGCAGCATGTAATCGGTCAATGCGTCCACGCCGATCAGATCGCCCATCGCTGGCGGCCCATCGCGCACGATCTGCGGCAATTTTCCGCGCTTCGCCGCCGTCAGCAGGCGCGGGAACAGCACGGTATCGCCAGGGCCGAACACCGCGCGCGGGCGCAGGATCGTCCATGCGCCTGCGTAATCGCGCACCAGCGTTTCGCCCGCGGCCTTGGTTTCGGCGTACACGTTCGCGAACGTCGGGCCGATCGGGTCGTCTTCGCGAATGCCAAACTGATCCTCAGGACGGTAGTGCACCGAACTCGACGAGATATAGACGAATTTCGGCGCGCCGTGCGCGCGACAGCTTTCCAGCGTATGTCTCGTCGCTTCGACGTTGTGAAGCAGATATTCGCGTCGCGGCGCGAACGGCGAAGCCAAAGCCGCAGCGTGGATGAGAACATCGGGTTCGAATGCGCTCAAGGTCTCGTCCAACGCCTGCGGCTGCGAGAGATCGATCGAGCGATAGTCGGGCAGGTCGAGCGCACGTCGTCCGACGCCGAGAAGCTCGACATCGTCGCGCTCGCGAAAACGCTGCAGAAATCGTCCGCCGACGAAGCCCGATGCGCCGGTGATCAGAATCTTCATGCGCCGTTACGCTCCGTGAGCGCGTCGCCGTCGGTCTCGCGCATCGATGCAGGCAGCGCGCGGTAGCTGTGCGGGCAGTGCGAGGGCAACAGCGCGATGCCGTCGTCGTTCGCGCGCAGCGCTTCGGCGAACACGCGATGCAGGCGTGCGCGCGTGTCGAGATGCGCAGCGGCATCGTCGATCAATAAACGCGTCGGCAACGCGGGTAGTCGATGTTCGCGGATTTCCCCCTGTCGCCACACGGCATCGCCGACCAGCAGCCACTCGCGGTCGTCGTCGTGCCGCATCAGCAGACCGTAATGCCCGCGCGCATGCCCCGGCAACGGCACCGCCCAGAGGCTGCCGTCGCCGATCAGATCGTGACCCGCGCCGAGCGCGGACCACCGCGCGGGCAATGCGCGCTGCGGCGCGTCTTCGATCCGACGATGCCGGCGTTCGAAATCCTGCGGCAGCAGCGTCGGCAGATACGCGCGACGCAGCAGGCGCATACGGCCGCCGTCGCGCAGCAAGCGCAGCGCATCGCCGCCGCACCAGATCGCGACGTTCGGTAGATCGCGCAAACCGGCGATATGGTCACCGTGCAGATGCGATGCGAACACCGCGCGCACTTCGTGCATCGCGATGCCGCGTCGCGCGAGCTGCGCTTGCAGGCATTCTTCCGGCGGCAGCGAGACCGGCGTCGCCCAGCGATAGAAACGTTCGGGAAAACCGTCGGTGGCGCGGAAAAAATGCTCGGCGTAGCCGGTGTCGAACAAGATCGCGCCCGCAGCAGGATGACGAATCAATCCAACCAAATTCGGAAATTCCGCCACGCGCCATGCGCCGCCGCGAACCGCCATGCATTCGGGATGCCGACAATGACCGACGCGCAGCACATCCAGTCGCACACGCGGAAAGACTTGCGCGGTCGCGCGCATACTCGCGACTGCGTCGGGCGTTCCGCTCACAGCCGCAGCACCGCGCCGCCGAGGGTGACGCCCGCTGCCGTGCCGATCAGCAGCGCGGTGTCGCCCGCACGCAGCCGGCCGCTGTCGAGCGCGGCGTGCAGCGCGGTCGGCAGTGAGGCGGAGACTTGATTACCGTGCTCGGCGAAGATGTCTTCGATGCGTTCGCGCGGTACCGCGAGACGACGGAACACGTGCGCCATGCCCAACGCGGACGCTTGATGCGGAATCACGCGATCGATCGCGTCGAGAGAAAGATCCGCATCGGCCAGCAAGGCCGCGACGAACGGATCGAAGCGATCGGCGACCGCGCGATACAAACGCTTGCCGTCCATGCGGAAGGTGCAAACCTCGCGGTAATCGCCCGGATAGCGATCCGGCGTGAGTCGCGAGCCGCCGCCGGGAATTTCGCAGGCGTGCGCGGCTTCGGACCAGGTTTCGAAGCGCGCGGCGAGCAGGGCCGGGCCGACCGTGTCGATGTCGTTCTCGTTCGCAGCTTCCAATACCGCGGCGGCAGCGCCGTCGCCGAACAGGCCGAACGTATCCAGATCCTTCGCGTTGAGCGCGCGCGAGGCGAGATCGCATGAGGTCACCAGGACGCGGCGATAACGCCCGCTCGCCAGCAGCGATGCGACCAGATCCAGGGCCATCAAAAATCCGATGCAACTGGCGTTGATGTCGAAAGCGGGCACGCCCCGCAAACCGAGCGCGCGATGCAGCAGCGCGGCGTTGCAGGGCATGGCTTGATCGTGACTGGCGTTGGCGCAGACCACTGCGTCGATATCATCCAAACCCAGCCCCGCGCGTGCGAGCGCCGCGTGCGCGGCCTGCGCGGAGACTTCGGCGGCGTTGCGCTCGGGTTCCACGCCGCGCCGCGACACGCCGGTGCGAGCGAGCACCGTGCCCGGCGCGAGACCGAGACGCGCATCGAGTTCGCGGCTATCGACCCATCGCACGGGCGTGGAAACGCCGGTGGCGAGAATGCGGAGCGGGCGGGGGCGAATCGATGGCATGGCGGGGCGCGTCTGGGAGTGCGCGCACTTTAGCCGCTTGCGCCGCAAAGCGCCCGCTGCCATCGACGATCTTCATGGCTGGTCGCGCATAGCGATACCCGCCGACGCGGCGGATGCGACCGCGGAAGTCGCACCCGTCGTGCAGAGGGACTCTGCCGCGCGAACTCACTCGCGGCCGGACGAGCCTTTCAGCCGGTCGAAGCGCAGGAAATAGGTGCCGCCCTCGAATTCCCAACGGACCGTTTCGGAGCGTGCCTCCAACTGGCCGGACCCCAACGTCGGAATCGATTGTCGCGGCGAATCGTTGTCGTCGTGGCCGTCGTCCTGTTCCTGCAGCCACGTCGATGCGGCTTTGAGCGCCTTCATCGTCTGGGCGAAATCCGCGCGTTCGTGGTTGCTCGTGTTGCAGTCGAAATCGCGCCAGCCGCCTGTAGGGTTGCGCCGAGAGATGCCGTCGTACTCGACGAAATGCGCGATCTCGTCTTCGCCGGCTTCCGAGCCCGCGATGCCGTTGGTTTCGTCGGCGCACACCAGTGACCGCACCTTGACCACGGTCAGGTTGGTATCCCAGCCGACCCGGATGCGCTGTTCGGCGCTCTTGTCGGCGCCGCGCGTGACCTTGACCAGATAGTTGGCCGCGGCGGTCGGCGAGAAGGTGATCACGGTCCCGCGGCCGTTGATGCTGAACGTGTCCGAGTCGACGACTGCGTTCGGGTCGGATTCCAGCATCAGCGTCGGCTTCAGATTCGCATTCAGTCCGCGGAACATGATCGAGATTCCCTGCGACTTCGCGCCATCGGGCAAGTCGGTGACGGCGATCCGGAACCACGCGCTGTCTTCGTTACCGAGCAGGTTGTTCGCCGGGAAGACCGCCTCCTGCGGCAGCGTCGGCGTCAATACGCAAGGGCGATCGGCGGACAGACATTTTCGGCGCAGGAACGAGACCGTGTAGTCGCCCGCGAAGCTCCGCTGCTTGCCTTCGATACGAATGAAGAAATCGTCGGGCACCGAATAGGTCGAGACGCGTGCGCTGTTCTCCACGGGCGCGATCGGTCTCGACAGGTTGTCGGCGGCGAACATCGTGCTGCGTACGGGCGTTGTCGCAGGAATCACGACGTCGATCGTGGCCGCGCTTTCGAGCGGGAAATGGAACCACTGCATCGCACCGGGACGGTCGATCCGGATCGCATCGGCGATGCCGTCGTGACTGCCCGGCACCATCGCGTCGAACGCGGGCTGCAGCGCGGTCCGCGGGCTGCAGAACGGGAACGGCTGGTTGAAATCGGAGACCAGTGCGCTGTGGTCGCTATAGGAGTCCTCCAGCCGGATCTTCATGTGCTGCGCGCAGAATCCGAGGCCCTCAGGGACTTGGCCTTGCGGCCGCACGCCGAGCGCGTAGTCGTAGCGGCTGCTGCCGTCGATGCTGCCCCGCAGGTAAGTGGGACCAAAGTCCTTCTCCGATGTTGTGGTCGCCCACAGGTCGTCGAAGGGTTGCTCGCTCGCGTCGGGGGAGGCGAACCGGTTCTGCCACTCCTCCTTGACGGGTGGCTTCGAGAGCGAGGTCGGTATGACGCCACGCATGCCATCGATGTTGAGATCGCCGAAGACCAATACGCGCTTGAGTTCGTCTTTGACGCCAAGATTCGGATCGATCACTTCCGCTTCGATGAAGTTTCGTATCTGTTGCAATTGTCGCTCACGGACAGCCGCGAACTCATCGTCGGCCTGCATGTGCGTGAAGACGATGTATGCGCGGATATTCTGCGTGCCGATCCGCTGACGCACGTGCACGGCAGCCACTGCCTTCGCTGCGAGCGCATCTACGCTGATGGCTCGAACGTTCAGCGTTTCGGCTCGCACGTGCGGGACGTTGCCCTCGATCGCGCTAGGCAGAATGACAGGTGCTTCCCGTGCGAACGGCAGAAATTCCACATCGCGTTTCGCGAACAGCATCAGGCCGCTGTCCTCGCCGCTGATATGCGGCAATGATGCGTCCGGCACGCCGAGTTCCGGCAACACGACCGACAGCGGCAGCGATGCGCCGAGGTCGATCTTGGAGACGTGCGATGGAAACACCGCAGACAGGCGCAAGACCAGGCGATCTCGGGCGCGTTCGTCCCATACTTCATTGAGGACGACGATATCGACCTCGTTCTCGATCGAGAGAATGCTGTTGGCGATTGCGTCTGCGGCAGCGTCGATTTCTTCGGGGTCGAGCGTCAGGCCGAGCAGATCGCCTTTCGCGAAGCAATCCGTGGTCGTGATCGGGTCCCATGCCAGACGATGGTCGATACAGCGGAATTGATTCGACAGCAGGTAGGTATTGAAGGTCGCAACGCGCAACGAACCGATCTCTCGGGTTTTCGATTGCGCCGCGACAGGTGATGCGGCCAGTGCGGCGCAAAAAGCGGCGAATAACGCGCATGGAAAAACGGCGGGCGATAGCAAGCGCATCGCGCGCCCGGGAAGGCGAGGAGACATGACGGGTCCTTTGTCGTAGCGGATGTCCGCATGAGCGCGGACCCTGAAGGCAAACGACGAAGATCGCCATCACAGGACAGCACGGCGCTAATCTGCGCCGATCACCACGCTGATGTCCCAGGAATTCAACTATTGCCGTTGTACAACTCGCGGCCGATCAGCATGCGGCGGATTTCGTTCGTGCCGGCGCCGATCGCGTAGAGTTTGGCGTCGCGCAGGATGCGGCCGGTCGAGTATTCGTTGATGTAGCCGTTGCCGCCGAGCGCTTGAATGGCTTCCAGCGCCACTTGCACGGCGGCTTCCGAGGCGTGCATCAAGCAGCTCGCGGCGTCGATGCGCGACTTGTGGCCGGCATCGTAATCGCGCGCGACCTGATAGGCGAAGGCGCGACTGGACTGCAGCGCGGTGTACATGTCGGCGATCTTGGCTTGCATGATGCCGAAGGTGCCGATGGCCTGGCCGAACTGGCGGCGCTCGCGCACGTAGGGCAGGGCGACGTCCATCGCCGCTTGCATCAACCCCAGCGGGCCGCCGGTCAGCACCAGACGCTCGGTGTTCAAGCCGCTCATCAACACGCGCACGCCGTTGTTGGTGTCGCCCAGCACGTTCTCTTTCGGGATTTCGCAGTTCTCGAACACTAGTTCGCAGGTGTTGCTGCCGCGCATGCCGAGTTTGTCCAGCTTCTGCGCGGTGGAAAACCCGGGCATGCCGCGCTCGACGATGAAGGCGGTCATGCACTTGGAACCCAGCTCGCGGCTGGCGGTGCGCATGTAGACGATCAAGACGTCGGCTTCGGGGCCGTTGGTGATCCACATCTTGTTGCCGTTGGCGATCCAGCGGTCGCCCTTCAGCTCCGCGCGGCAGGACATCGAGCCGACCACGTCCGAACCCGCGCCCGGTTCGCTCATCGCCAGCGCGCCCTTCCATTCGCCGCTGCACAGTTTCGGCAGGTATTTCCGACGTTGCGCTTCGTTGGCGTTGGCGTACAGATTGCTCACGCACAGATTGGAGTGCGCGCCGTAGCTCAAACCCACCGAACCGGACGCGCGGGAGATTTCCTCCATCGCGACCAGATGCGCCAGATAACCCATCTCGCTGCCGCCGTATTCGCCGGGCACGGTGATGCCGAGCAAGCCCAACTCGCCCAGCTTCGACCACAGGTCTTGCGGAAAGGCGTTCTCTTCGTCGATTTTCGCCGCGCGCGGCGCGATCTCGGCCTCGGCGAAACGCCGCACCGCATCGCGCAAGGCATCGATATCTTCACCGAGGGGGAATGGGCGCATGGGTTGGGGCCGGGAGTGGGGAATCGGGAATGGGGAATCGGGAAGAGCAAAAGCGAAAAACAAAGATCAGCATGGTTTTGGGCCTTCGCGGCGATCGGGAATGAAGTCGGATTCAATCGCTTTCAACGATTTCCGATTCCCCATTCCCGATTCCCGGCTCTCAATGCCCGCGCATTCTTCCGAGGAAACGCGGTGCGGAGCGGCCCATCGGCAGTTTCAGTTTGCCGATCGCGGCGATGCGTTCTTCGGCCAGACGGTCCGCGGCCAGATAGGTCGGGATCTTGTCGCGATCGGAGATTTCGTAGATGCGGCCGAGGTTGTGGTAAATCGTGCGCATCATGCGCATCGCGCGTTCGCGGTTGTAGCCGTCGATCTCCAGCGACACGTTCATCACGCCGCCCGCGTTCACCGCGTAGTCGGGCGCGTAGACGATGCCGCGCTTCTGCACTTCGTCGCCGATGGCGTTGTTGGCGAGCTGGTTGTTGGCCGCGCCGCAGATGATCTTGGCTTTCAAACGCGGCAAGGTCAGTTCGTTGATCGTACCGCCCAGCGCGCAGGGCGAATACACGTCGGCATTGACGTCGTAGATCTCTTCAGGTGCCACCGCTTCGGCGCCGTAGTCTTCGACCGCCTGCTCGACCAGGGTCTTGTTGATGTCGGTGACGAAAATCTTGGCGCCGCGTTCCTTCAGCAGCTTCACGAACTCCATGCCGACGTGGCCGAGGCCCTGCACCGCATAGCTGTGGCGGCCGACTTCCTCGTCGCCGTATTTGCGATTCAGCGTGGCCATCAAGCCCTGCAACGTGCCGTAGGCGGTGAACGGCGAGGGATCGCCCGAACCGCCGTGGACTTGATGCACGCCGGTGACGAATTCGGTTTCGCGGTACACGTATTCCATGTCGTTAACGTCGATGCCGACGTCCTCGGCGGTGATGTAGCGGCCGCCCAGCGAATCGACGAATTTACCGAAGGCGCGGAACAGCGCTTCGGACTTGTCTTTGGACGGGTCGCCGATGATCACGGCCTTGCCGCCGCCGATGTTCAAGCCGGCCACCGCGTTCTTGTAGGTCATGCCGCGCGAGAGACGCAGCACGTCGTTCAGCGCGTCCTGCTCGGTTTTGTACGGCCACATCCGCAAGCCGCCCAGCGACGGCCCGAGCACCGTGTTGTGGATCGCGATGATGGCTTTGAGCCCCGCGTCTTTGTTGTGACAGAACACGACCTGCTCGTGGCCGTATTGATCGACGTGTTCGAAAATCATCGAAAACTCCGTTGCGCCGGCGTCGAGCCCGAGGCGGGCGCCGGAAAGTGAGGCAAGTCGTTGATCACAAAGGGATCGACGACTCGTCGGCGGGTCCGCGGCGGGGGCGCGGGCGCATAGTCTAATGGAATAGTCCGCGCGGGGCCGTGCGGTGCCGCATGGCGTGCGGGTGCGTCTGACGTAGGGTCTCGCGACGATGTTTCCGACAGCGTTGGACAAATTCGGCGATCGCCGTCTGGCGGAGCGGACTTCGACACGCGACGTCTGTGCTAAGCCGCCTTCAGCGCTCTGAAGATCGTTCAGCCGGGCCGACTATCTGCGCTGCGCGATATCGGTCGCGCGACGCGAGAGCCTCAAATGCGCGTTCAGAAATCCCGATTCAGAAATACTGATTCAAAAATCCCGCTTCAAAAATCCCGATAGCGCCGTTGCCGAATCCACAGCGTCGCGAGCCATTTCTCGCCCGCTATCACCGGCAAACCGGCGTGCAGCGAGTCGGGGTCGAGGCGACCTTCTGGATGCGCATCGTCGAAACGCATGCTGTCGAAGATCACCGCGCGGCCCGGCATCGGCGCCACTTTCAAACCCGCCGCCGGGAATTCGGTTTCGCCACCGGCTTCGACCGGGTTGAGATACACGCACACCGTCCGTCCGCGATTGCCGGCTAACGGGCGATCCATTTGCAGCGTCGAGGCCGGCAGATAGTCGCGATGCGGACGGTATTGTTGACCTGGACCGTAATGCAGCACGGTGAGTTGTTCGGCTTGCGGCAAATCGATGCCGGATGCCGCCGCCATGCGCAACAAAATCGAGCGGATCGCGCTGGTTTCCACCAGCGGATCGAAGCTCGCTTCGTGGCTGGTGCGTACCGCCATCGTGTCGGGCACGCCGGTGATCGGATCGGCGGTTTGCGACGGATGCAGCAGCGGGCGCGACGCCGCGATCAACAGCCGGCATTCGTCCGCGGAGAGAAGTCGATCGATCACCGACACGCGCGGCGCTTCGCTCAGCGACTTCGCCGCAGGCGCACGCAAGGTGTCTTCCATCGCCAGTTGCCGCGGCGGGCCGTGTTCGCCGGGCGGCGGCAGCGTGAATGCGGGCAGCGGCGCGAAGCCGTCGCGGGCGCACTGCGCGCGCAAATCTTCGGCGGCCTCCGGTTGCGGCGCGCAGCCTTCACCGTGCGCGAGTCGCTCGGCCAACAACGCAGCGGCGACGACATCGCCGCGCGCGGCGCCGCGTTCGAGCAGTTGCAGGCACAGCGTTTGATCGTCCGGATGCGGTTTGCGTCCGAAGTGCAGCGCCGCGGTCAACAGCGCGGGCGGATAATCGGTCTGCACGCCGCGATGCAGGCGTTCGTTGATGCGCGCATCGCGCGGCAAGGCGATGCCGCCCAGCGCGATCTGCAGCAGGAAATCGCCCGCCGCAGGCGCGCCCGCGCGTTCGGCGCGTTCGAACCAATGCACGGCTTGGCGCGGATCGGGCACCGACAGCATGCCGTACAGCATCAAGCGGCCCATCTCCAACATCGCGCCTGCATGGCCGGCTTCCGCGGCGCTGTACAAACGCGGCGCGGCGGCGCCGAAATCGCCGTGCCCGATCAGCGCGACGCCCAATCGAAATGCGGCATCGCGATCGCCGCTATCCGCAGCGATGCGCAGCGCCTCTTCGTGTAGGGGTGATTCTTCGTTGCGTACGTCTTCGTGCATGACGGTCTCGTTCAAAGTTCGATCAAAGCTGCGACTCCAGCGGCAACCACCCCATCGCGGTCGCGGTCGCGCGCTGCATGCGCGTGGTGTCGGGTTCGGTGCCCAGCAATCGCGGCGGTTGCGCGGCGGCATCCAACCACTGCGCGGTGCCGTCGCCGTTCAGTCGAATCGAATAACTCAATTCAGGGCCGGCCAGACGCAGATATTCCTCGCGAACCGCGCGCGCCAGCGCGGCGTCTTCGAAGATCACGCCCATTTCGGTGTTGAGATACGCCGAACGCGCATCGAGATTGAACGAGCCGATGAAACCGCGGATATCGTCGACGCTGTAGGCTTTCGTGTGCAGACTCGCGCCGCTGCTGCCGAACAGACTGCTGCCGGGGTGCCCCTGCGCGCGCAATTCGTAGACGCGCACGCCGCCGCGCAGCAAGGTGTCGCGATACGGCCGATACGCGCTGTACACCGCGGCCACGTCGTTGGCCGCCAGCGAGTTGGTGACCACGCCCACGACGGCGCCTTCGCCGGCCATTTTCGTGAGCGCGGCGGTCGCTTGCGGCCCGGGCACGAAATACGGCGAAATCAGCAGCGCTTTGCGCTTGGCGCCGGACAGATCGTCGACGATGCGGTTGACCAGCCAATCGCTTCGGCGGCTGTCGTCGTCGCGATCCTCTTGCCATTTCAGCGGCGGATCGGAAACGACGTGGATGCGCGCGCTCCAAAACGGTTCCAGGCGTTCGCCGGCGTAATCGCGGACATTCGGCGAAGCCGCCACCCGCTGCAGATACCGCTGCGCGGCGGGGCCGGTCGCTTCGGCTTCGATCGCGTCGGCGATCGACTCGAACCCGTCGTGCGGCGCGTCCGCCAGCCCGGCCAAAGGCACCGCGGCGGCGCTGTTCCAATAGCGGTCGAACACCGAGCTGGCTTCGCCCACGGCCGGGCCGAACATCGCGATGTCCAAGTCGCGGAAGTTCACCTCGTCGCTCGCGCCGAAATACTCCGTGCCGATATTGCGCCCGCCCAACACCGCGAACCGGTTGTCGGCGATCCACGCCTTGTTGTGCATGCGGTGATTGACGCTGACGAAGCGTTGCGCCAGTTCAAACACCCGCGCGACGCCTTTGCGATTGCGGAACGGGTTGTAGAGGCGGATTTCGATATTCGGATGGCCGTCGAGCAGCAATAGCTTCGAGTCCATGCCCCTGGCGTTCATATCGTCCAGCAACATGCGCACGCGCACGCCGCGTTCGGCCGCGCGCCATGCCTCGCGCCCGAGCAGACGGCCGGTGAGGTCGTCGTGCCAGATGTAGTACATCATGTCCAAACTGCGCTCGGCCTTCTGCGCCGACAGCGCGCGCGCGGCGAAGGCATCGACCCCGTCGCTCAGCAGCAGTGCCCCGGTTTGGCCCGGATGCTCGGCGAGCATCGGTCCGATCTCGCGGTCCAGCGCGGTCGATTTCGAATCGGTGTGCGCAACCACCGGCAGCGCGGCGCTCGGTTCGCCGGTCGCGGGCGGCGTCAGCCGGTCGGCCAACAGCGCGCCGCTGCCCACCAGCGCCAGCAGCGAAAACAGCCCCCAGGCGGCGATGCGCCGAATGCGTCCCCAAGGCTTTGCGCTCATC
>JAGNNB010000221.1 GCA_017990865.1 Lysobacteraceae bacterium | reverse complement strand
AGGTAGCTGGACATCGGCATTGCTTCCTATGGTTGAGGAATCCATCCCTTGATCGGGATGAAAAGATGGGCGCGCATCATACACACCGGGCGCGGCGTTTGCATGACCGCTCGGCGGCGGCGCGCGGGCGCTGGAAGTGTCATCCAAATGCCGCAGGAACGCCACGCGCTTGTCGCCGCTGGCCCTCAGGCTGCCGGCCAACGCGGGTCGCCGGCGCCCGCAAAGGGGCCGATATCGCGATGCGTGCGCTCGAAGATCAACTTCAAGGTCGTTATCCGCAATGGTTCCGCGGGCGTCGCGCAGGGTTGACGCGACGGCTGGTGGGCGCGATCGGACGCTGGTCGCGATTGCCGGAGATCGAATCGTTCCTGAACGCCCACGGGGATCTGCGGGCCTTCGACTTCCTGCGCGCGGCCCTGGTCCATCTGCAGGTGGACTACCGCGTGGACGCGCGTGCGCTGGCCGGTATTCCCGCCGCCGGACGCCTGCTGATCGTCGCCAACCACCCGTCCGGGGCATTGGATGCCTTGGCGCTGTTGGAGGCGGTGGGGCGGGTGCGCCGCGACGTGAAGATCGTCGCGAACGATGTGCTGGCGACGATCGAGCCGCTGGCGGAGCTGATGCTGCCGATCCGCATTCTGGGCGGGCGACCCAGTCCGGACAGCTTGCGAGCGATCGAGTGTGC
The DNA here is from genome assembly GCA_017990865.1 of Lysobacteraceae bacterium. Taxonomy (GTDB): domain Bacteria; phylum Pseudomonadota; class Gammaproteobacteria; order Xanthomonadales; family Xanthomonadaceae; genus Lysobacter_I. Next base: position 5,021 of record JAGNNB010000221.1, on the reverse strand, counting down.
GCTGGAGGCGGAGCAGTGCGTGATCGTGTTCCCGGCCGGCGAAGTGTCGCGCCTGGGGTGGACCGGCGTGCGCGACAGCCGCTGGCGCAGCGGCTTCGTGCGTTTCGCGCGCAAAACCGACACGCCGGTGCTGCCTGCGCGCATTCAGGCGCGCAATTCCGCCCTGTTCTACGGCGCCTCCGCCGTGTACAAACCGGCGGCGACCGCTTTGCTGCCGCGCGAGATGTTCGCGCGCAGCCGGCGACCGCTGCAGGTGCATTTCGGCACCGCGTTTCGGTTGGATACGCAAACCGATGCCGAGGACGTGCTGCGCGAAGTGCGCGCGAAGGTCGATGCGCTGGGTCGACGGCGCGGGCGCGCAGCGGGCTCGGCGCCCTGCGCCACGCCGACGCTCAAGGCGATCGCGCCGCCGATCGGCCACGCGGAATTGATCCTCGGCATCGCCCAGACCGAGCTGCTCGGCAAGACCGGCGACGGCAAAGAGATACGACTCGCGCGCTTGGAAGCGGAGGCGCCGCTGATACTGGAAATCGGGCGCTTGCGCGAAACCACGTTTCGCGCGGTCGGCGAAGGCACCGGGCGCAGCCGCGACTTGGACGACTACGACCCGCACTATCACCACATTCTGGTCTGGGACGCGGCGGCGGGGCGCATCGCCGGTGCGTACCGCGTCGCGCGCGGCGCGCAGGTGCTGGCGCGACAAGGCTTGGCCGGGCTCTACACCGCCTCGCTGTTTCGTTATACCGACGAAGCGGTGCCGCGGATCGCCGAAGGCATGGAACTCGGCCGCAGTTTCGTGGTGCCCGAGTATTGGGGCAGCCGCAGCCTGGATTATCTGTGGCAGGGCATCGGCGCGTATCTGCGTCGCTATCCGCAGGTGCGCTATCTGTTCGGCGCGGTGTCGATCAGCGCGGCCTTGCCGCTGCCCGCGCGCGAGCAATTGGTCGCGTACTACGAGCGCTACTACGGCTGCGCCGATCGCGTGGTGGCTTCGCTGCGGCCGTTCCGCTACTTCGCGGCGCCGCCGTGTTTCGGCGAACTCGATGCCGACACCGCGTTCGATGTGCTCAAAGCCAATCTCGCCGCGCACGGCGCCACGGTGCCGGTGCTGTACAAGCAATACACCGAGCTGTGCGAGCCCGGCGGCGCACGGTTTCTCGCTTTCGGCGTGGACCCCGCGTTCAACGACAGCATCGACGGCTTGATCGAAGTCGATCTGCGGCGCGTGCTGCCGAAAAAGCGACAACGCTATCTGCAGCCGCGCGGCGCGGAAGCGTGATGGTTTCGGCCGATCCTGCCGTTGGCCCTGGGAAGCGGCGGCGGGCGGTCTTTCTTTCCGATCTGCACCTGGGTTCGTCGTACTGCCACGCCGCGGAACTGGCGCGGTTTCTCGCCGAATTGGACTGCGAGCGCTTGTATCTGGTCGGCGATATCGTCGACCTGTGGTGGATGGCCTCGCGTCGCGCGCGTTGGGGCGCGGATGAGCGGCGCGTTGTGGAAGCGCTGCACGACCTGCGCCGCAAACGCACCGAGATCGTGTACATCCCCGGCAATCACGACCGGCCGATCCGGCGAATCTGCGGCTTGACATTGCCGGCCATGCGCGTGCGCCGTCGCGCGATCCATCGCACCATCGACAGCCGGCGTTTGTTGGTCGTACACGGCGACGAATTCGACGCCGACACTCAATTCGGCAATCTGCAGGAGAAAGTCGGCGACTGGTTGTACGACCGCATTCTCGGCGGCAATCGCGCGCTCAATACTGTGCGCCAGCGTCTCGGCCTGCGCTACTGGTCGTTGGCCGAATTCCTCAAGCGACGCAGCGGCGCGGCCGAGCGCTACATCGAGCGCTATGTGCGGGCCAGCGTGGAGGCTGCGCGGCGACGCGGATTGGACGGTATCGTCTGCGGCCATATCCATCGTGCGGCGCTCTGCGTGCGCGACGGAACGATCTACGCCAACGACGGCGATTGGGTGGAAAGCCTGACCGCCTTCGTCGAAGAAGCGGACGGCACGCTGCGGTTGTTGTCGCAACGCGGCGATGTACTGGCGGAGCTGCCGCCGAAGGCTGGCCACGCGACGACAACGCTGGAGAATGCCGCCTCGCTCGAACGCCGTGCGGCTTGACCGATCCGGCCGCTGCCGCGAAGATCGCCGCCGAGACGCACCGCTGGGGGCCGCAACCGCGGCGACGTTGCGCTCGCCACCGGGGAGATTCAAGGATGGCCGACGAGGTCTCGTTCGAGCGCGATATCGCGCCGCTGTTCAAGTTGTACCGCGCCGGCATGCTGTGGAGCATGGACCTGACCAAGTACGAGGACGTGAAGGCGAACGCCAAGCCGATTCTGGCGCGCGTCCGCAGCGGCAATATGCCGCCGCCGCCGTATCCCTCGTTCACGCCCGACCAAGTCGACCTTTTGGCCGCCTGGATTCGCCAGGACTTTCCTGCGTAAGGCCGCTTGCACCCGCCGCTTCCAACGCGTCGTTCGATCGATCCGTCCTCTCGGCCCGTTCGCTCGACACGATGCGTCCGAGAGACTCGCGCTCGAAGACGACCCGCCGCAACACGTCTCGCGTGGCGACCGATGCGTCGCCGTCGCGTCGCCAAGACGCCGCCGTGCGCGCAGCTCAGCGCGCGGGCGATGCGTCGCTTCGCTCGACGCCATCGATTGCTGCCGTCAATCGCACCCTGAATCGCCAACATCGATCGCCATTCGTGCGCCGCTAGTGCGCGAACGATCGATCGTCATGCCGCCGCATCGCTCATCGGAGGAGGCTTGACGGGAGTTGCGAATGCGTACCAGTATGCGGCGCAGCGATTGCGATAGGGGGCATCCGGGCGATTCGCCGGATGCGGATGGAACGACGCGATGACGCAGCCGCGCACGATGCGCGGCGAGGGACGCACCATGAGTGTGGGGCAGAGCAGGACGCATCGACGACGCGGCACCGCCGCGGAGCGAGAAGCACCGTATCCACCGTTCGCCGTGCGTGCGTGCGCCGCGCTGCTGCCGGTTGCGTTGACCGCGATGCTGTCGCAGGTGGCCTACGCCGCCGAGGCGCCCACCGATATGAGCGCGCGAATGAAGTCCGATTCGAGCGCCGACACTCCCACAGACGAAGACATCGATCGGGACACGCCCGACCGCACGCTCGATCGCATCGAAGTGATCGCCAGCGCGTTGCCGACCGCCCCCGCGGCGGCCAGTCAACACATCACCGTGCTGCGCCGCGAACAGCTCGACGCGATGCGGGGCCTGAGCGTGGCCGATATCCTCGCCTCGCAGGCCGGTCTGGTGAACGATCGCGGGACGCGCAGCGGCGGATTCGGGTCGCTGTATCTGCGCGGCGCCGATCCGAGCCATGTGGTGATCCTCGTCGATCACGTCCGTCAAAACGATCCCTTGTCCTCGCGCGGCAGCGCGGTCGATCTCAATGCGCTCGCCAGCGACGACATCGAACGCATCGAGATCGTGCGCGGCAACGCCAGCGTGGTGAACGCCGAGGCGATGGCCGGGTCGATCCATATTTTCACTCGCCGACGCGGTGACGCGTTCGGTGCCTACGCGGGCGGCGACGGCTTGCGCGGCGCGCTGGGCGCATGGCGCGGCGAGCGCGTGTGGGCGAACGTCGCGCAGCGCGAGGAAGGCGACCGCCTGGATGCGTTCCATCGCAGCCGCAGCGTCAACGGCGGTTGGGTGCAGGACATCGGCGACAGCGCGCGGATCGAAGCGACTGCGCGCTACGCCGACAGCGACGCGCTGGGATTTCCCGACGACAGTGGCGGCGCGCGTTACGCGCAGGTCCGCACGCTGGAATCGCGTCGCGGCGACAGCCGGCAATTCTCGCTGCGGATGGACGCCGAGGCGGCCGGTGCGCAGTGGCAGGCGCAGGCGACGACGGTGTCGCGGCGTGGCGACGAATCTTCGCCGGGTGTGGCGCCGGGATTGCGCGATCCGTTCGGGCTGCCGCCGATCGAAAGCCATAGCGATTATCGCCGCGACGACTATCAAGCCATCTGGCGTCGCGGGTTCGGCGAGACGTGGATGCTCACCGCCGGCGCTTCGCATGTGCGCGAGCGCGGCCGCTACGACAGCGCGATCGATTTCGGCGGCTTCGTATTGCCGGCGACGTTCGAGATTCGCCGCCGCACCGACAGCGCCTTCGCCGAAGCGCGCTGGCGTTCGGAGGCGTGGACGCTGCAGGGCGGATTGCGCTACGAGCGTTCCGACGACGACACCGCCACGCATCCGATGTTGTCGTTGCAGCGCACGCTCGCGGACGGGCGCGGACGCTGGGGCGCGTCGATCGCGCGCAGCGAGAAGCGACCGAGTTTTTACGCGCTGGGACATCCGCTGGTGGGCGATCCCGCGCTGCGCGCGGAACGCGCCACGCATCGGGAGGTGTTCTACGCGAACGCATCGACCGAGAACGACTGGTCGATGCGATTCACGCTGTTCAGCGCGCGCTACCAGGACTTGATCGATTTCGATGCGGGGCCGCCGCCGCGCTTGGTCAATCGCGCGCGAATCGAATCCGACGGTGTGGAATGGCGCGCCGAGCGGCGTTTTTCGAGCGATTGGCGTCTGCAGTTCGAGGGCGCCTGGATGCGCGTGCGCGATCCGGTCGGCGGCATCGAATTGCGGCACCGTCCGCGTTTGCAATTGGCGGCGAGCGGCGCGTGGCCGATCGGCGGCGGCCGCGAACTCGGTGCCTCGCTGCGCCATCTGGGCCGTCGCTTCGATTCCTCGATTCCCACCGGCGACCGTTGGCTCGCGGCGGCGACGACGTTGGATTTCTCGCTGCTGCAAACGCTCGGCCCGATGGATCTGCGGTTCGCCGTGGACGATGCGCTGGACCGCGATGTCGAAGAGACCCTCGGCAGCCGGACCGGCGGGCGTCGCCTGCGCGTCTCGATGCAGTGGCGGTTTCCGTGAACGCGACGCGCGACGCTTCGCTGCCGACGATGGCGTCCGCGTGGCGCTTGTTGGCGATGATGTTCGCGCTGATGGCGTGCGTGT
>JAGNNB010000220.1 GCA_017990865.1 Lysobacteraceae bacterium | reverse complement strand
ACTCCGCATAGCGTTCGACGCGCCCGAACAAGGCCGGCGTGTGCGTGCCGATCGCGTCGAGGCGGCGCTGGCATTCCAGCTTGTCGCACATCGCCAATATCGCGTCCGGCGCGTTGAACCATACGATGTCGGGCGAGGCCGCCTCCAGCCGATGCAGCAGATCGGCGAAGCCGGCGAACCACAGCGACTGGTGCGCGAATTCGCCGTGCGCGAGCGGCGCGGGCGGCGGGCCGCGTTCGCCGCCGCAGCGCCAACCGTGTCGGATCAGCGCGTCGCGCAGCGGCGTGGAATCGCCGGGCGAATCGATTTTCGCGCCGCCCTGCGCATGCTCGCGCAGACGCGCGACGACGGCGTCCGGGTCGCGCAACACCTCGCTCCAATCGATCACATCGACGGCCGCGGCCAGCCCGGGGCTGCGCGATTCGGCAGCCGCGAGTAAGTACCGCGTTCGCCGATGGTCGGCTTGTCCGATCAGGATCATTCGCGACCACCGGCGAGGGTGAGGATACGCATCCGCAGACGTCGCTTACTCGGCGACTTCGACGTAACGATCGCCGTCGGTTTCCTCGGCGTCCTGCGGGTCGTCGAGCACGACGCGGCAGGGCAGGGATTTCAATTTCTTCTGCAGATCGTCGCCGATGTAGTGATGACTCAAATCCAGCGTTTGCAGACCATTGAGATGCGGGCTGTCCAACAACGCCTGCGCGCCCTCGTCGCCGATGGTGCCCATCGACAGATCGAGCGTCTTCACTTGGCCCAGCCACGGCTGCTTGGCGAGATGCACGGCAAGCGCGTCGCTGATCTGCGCGTTGCGCAGGCCCAGATACTCCAAGCGCTCGGGTTTGATCGCCGCCAGCAATTTTTCGTAGGTGTCGATGCCGCCGTCGAAGCCGTAGTTGTCGTCGCCGAGCCACAGTTCCAAGCGACGCAGCGCAGGCAAGGTCGAACCCGCGATCGCATCGACGATCGCGCTCGGCAGGCCGCCGCATTCCACCGCGAATTCCTCCAGGAACTCGTGGGCGATAGGTTTCAATTCGAGCTGCGTGCTGCCGCGGATACGCAGCACCTGCAGCATCGGGAACGCATCGAGCAGGGCGTTGTAGCCGCCGCACTGGATGATCCAGGAGATTTCGCAGTCTTCATAGGTCATATCCCCGATGAACAGCGCGCGCAAGGCGCCCAGTTCGCCGCGACGCTCGATCAACATATCGAGGTATTCCTGCGGCGATTCGTCGTGCGCTTCGCTCCACGCGCCGATCACCAACGCGTCGAGCGACGATGTGTCGATTTGCGTGAGGAACGCCTCCAATAATTCGTGCTGGCTTTCGTCGGAATCGTAATCCTGCGTCAATCGATACACCGTCGTGCGCACCGAGGCCGGATCGGCGATGGTGTGGCCCATGCGAAATTCGACGACGGGTTTGCCGAAGAAGCGGTCTTGATTCTGGTTGACGGTCATACGGAGTCCTTGTGCGAAATGTATGGGAAGGGGCGATATCGATGTTGGGTGCGACTATCGTTGCGTCGTGGACGCGCGTTCGGCCACCGCTTCCGCCTCGCGCCATGCGCGCAGCAGATTGCCGCCGAGAATTTTTCGGATATCCGCATCGCGATAACCGCGCGCCTGCAGGCTTGCGATCAGCTTGGGAAAGTCGGCGACGGTCTTGAGACCCTCGGGCAGCGCACCGCTGACCCCATCGAAATCCGAGCCGATGCCGATGTGATCGATCCCGACCAGTTTCACGCCGTAATCGATTTGCTCGAGCACACGTTCGATCTCGGTCTTCAGCGGCGGATGGGTGTCGTCCCAGTGTTTGTCGAAGGTGTTGAAGTCTTCCAGCGGCTCGCCCGCAGCGGCGTGCGCGGCGTTGCGGCGGTTGAACTCGGCAGCGGCGGCGAAATACGCCTGCGTTTGCGCCGCGGACGCGGGATCGACGAAGGGATTGCCGAAGGGAATCTGGATCACACCGCCTTTCGCGGCGATCGCTTTGGCCAGTTCATCGCTGAGATTACGCTCGAAGCCCGGGGTGAAATGCCGCAGCGCCGAATGCGTGGCGACGACCGGCGCACGGCTGAGTTCGACCGATTGCGCCACCGCGTCGTCGGATAGATGCGAGACGTCGATCATGATGCCCAGTCTGTTCATTTCTGCGACGACTTCGCGGCCGAACGGGCTGAGGCCTTTCCATTTTTTCTCGGCTGCGTAAGACGAATCGGCGATGCGATTGTTCGCGCTGTGCGCGAGCGTGATGTAGCGGATGCCGCGGTCGAAGAACGCGCTGAGTTTCGACAAGTCGTCGCCGATGGGCGCGCCGTTTTCCATGCCCAGCGGCAGCAGCACGCGCGGCTCGCCGCCGCGTTTCGGCGGCGCGCGCAGACGGTCCACATCGCGGGGTGATCGCAGCAGCGCGAATTTATCGGGATGTCGCTGCGCCAGCGCTTCCACCGCGTCGATCATTTGATTCGCGACTTTCCATGCGCTGCCGTCTTCGTCCTGGCCGGCCGAGGTGTAGATCGACATGAACGCCACGTCCAAACCGCCGGCGCGCGCGCGCGGGTAGTCGAATTCGCGGTCGTTCTGCAGTTGGCCGAGATCCGCCCAGCGCTTGAGCAGCGCGGTAGGCGCATCGATATGCGTGTCGACGATAACTGCGTCCTGCGCGAGCGCATTCGCGGCGCGCAGCGATGCGTCGGTGGTCGGTGCGGCGGCGTTGCTCTCGGCGGCGACGAGTGCCGAGGACGCGAGCGAGAGCGCAAGGCCGGCGGACAGCGCGAAAGAAAGCGGAGAAGGACGCATCGAGCGCTCCTGTGTCGTGTCAGAAGGAGAGCGGCGCGCGCGCGCCGCCGATGTAGAGATCGCGCAACAGATCGCCGCCCAGCCAGTAGCACAATTCGGCCGGCCGGCGCACGCGCCACAGCGCGAGGTCCGCGCGCAGACCGACGCGCAGTATGCCGCGATCCTGCAGCCCCAGCGCGCGCGCGGCGTGTACGGTCGCGCCGCGCAGCGCTTCTTCCGGCGTCAAGCGGAAATGCGTGCAGGCCAGCGACATCGCCAGGCGCAGCGACAGCAGCGGCGAGGTGCCCGGGTTGCAATCGGTGGATACCGCCATCGCCACGCCGCGTGCGCGGAAGGCGTCGATCGGCGGCCGTTTCGTCTCGCGCAGGCAATGAAACGCGCCGGGCAACAGCACCGCGACCGTACCGGCGCGCGCCATCGCGTCCACGGCGGCGTCGGCGGTGTATTCGACGTGATCGGCGGACAGTCCGCCGTAATCGGCGACCAGCGCCGCGCCGCCGAGATCGCTGAGTTGATCGGCGTGCAGTTTCACCGGTACACCGAGCGCTTTCGCCGCGTCGAACACGCGACGCGTTTGCGCCGGGGTGAAACCGATGCCTTCGCAGAACGCATCGACCGCGTCGACCAAGCCCTCGGCATGCAAACGCGGCAGCCAGGCGACCACCGCGTCGATGTAGCCTTCGGAGTCGCCCGCGAATTCGGGGGGTAGCGCGTGCGCGCCGAGATACGTCGTGCGCACGCTGATGCCGAGCGTCTCGCCCACGCGCCGCGCGACGCGCAAGAGTTTGCGCTCGTTCTCGAAGTCCAGACCGTAGCCGGATTTGATCTCCAGCGTGGTCGCGCCGTCGCGCAGCAGCGCCTGCGCGCGCAATAGAGTTTCCGCAAGCAACTCGTCTTCGCTCGCCGCGCGCACCGCGCGCACGCTGGAGAGAATGCCGCCGCCGGCGCGCGCGATGTCTTCGTAACTCGCGCCTTGCAGACGCAATTCGAATTCGTGCGCGCGATCGTCGGCGAAGACCAGATGCGTGTGGCAGTCGATCAGACCGGGCGTGACCCAACCACCGCCGGCATCGATCACTGCGTTTGCCAGCGTTTCGGGTGCGCCCGGCAATGCGCTGCGCGCGCCGACGAAGCGCAACACGCCGTCTTTCCACGCCAACGCACCGTCTTCGATGGCGCCGTAGCCCTCGCCGTCGAGCGTGGCGAGATGCGCGCCGAGCAGCAGGCCGTCCCAACGCGCGGCGGTCATCGGATCGCTCCCGCGTTTCGCAAGGCATCCGCATCGAACCCGTGCGCGGCGCAGATCGCGTCGGCGTGTTCGCCCAGATGCGGCGGTCGCTGCGGTTCGGCCATCGGCGAATCCGACATCCGCAGCGGGCTGGCGATCATCGCGATGCCGTCGGCCTCGATGCGCAGGTTGCGTGCGGTAGCGAGTTCGCCGAACACCGCGTCGCGCGCGTTATTCACCGGCGCGGCGGGAATGCCCGCGGCTTCGAAACGCGCCAGCCAGTCGCCGACGCTCGCGTCCGCGAAGCGCGCGGCGAGCTGCGGGATCAGCCAATCGCGATGGGTCACTCGCGCCGCGTTGGTCGCGCAGCGCGCATCGTCGATCCACGCCTCGCAGCCGACGATCGCGCACAGTCGCGCCCACAGACGATCGCTGGCGCAGGCCAGCGCGAACAGGCCGTCGCGGGCGGCGAAGGTTTGATAGGGCACGATGCTGGGGTGCGCGTTGCCGTAGCGTTTCGCGGGTTCGCCCGTGCACAGCGCGCTGCCGGCGACGTTCGCCAACGCCTGCAGTTGGCTGTCGAACAGCGCGATCTCGATGGATTGCCCGCGGCCCGTGAGGTGGCGCTGGTGCAGCGCGGCCAACACCGCCACGGTGGCGTTGAGGCCGCTGACGATGTCGACGGTCGCCACGCCGACTTTGCTGGGCTCGCCGTCGGCGGGGCCGGTGATCGACATCAAGCCGGATTCGGCCTGCACCACGAAATCGTAGCCCGCGCGCTGCGCGCCGGGGCCGCTGCGGCCGTAGCCGGAAATCGCGCAATAGATCAGACGCGGGTTGAGCGTGTGCAGTCGCGCGGCATCTAGACCCAAGGCTTCGGGCACGCCGGTGCGGAAATTTTCGATCAGGATGTCGGCCTCGCGCACCAGCGCTTCGATCAACGGACGCGTTCGCGGATGGCGCAGGTCCACCGCGATCGAGGACTTGCCGCGGTTGCAACTGGCGAAATAGGCCGACAGTCGCGCTTCGCCACTGTCGGCGCCGTCGCTGCCCTCGAAAAACGGCGGCCCGTACCCGCGGGTGTCGTCGCCGTCCAGCGGTTCGACTTTGATCACCTCGGCGCCCAGATCGGCCAAGGTCATGCCGCACCACGGCCCAGCCAGCACGCGGGAGAATTCCAGCACTTTGATTCCTGCCAACGCCGACATCGACGCGCCCGGTGTGGAGCCAGCGCGCAGTGTAGCCGGTCCGCGCGATTGGGCCTCGTGTCGGTTGCGTCTGCGTCGTGTAGAAGCGGCGGGAGCCGCGACCGCACCGTGCCCGTCCCATGGCCGCATCCGACGGCTGCCGGTCGCGGCTTCAGGTCGCGGCTTCCGCCGCTCCTACAATCGCGCGAATCGCAATCGCTCGGCAGGGCTGCGGCGGTAGCCTCCACGCCGCATCGATCTGCGACAATGCGCGCATGAACACCCAGATCGCATCCGTCGATGGCCGCTGGCGACTGTCCGGCATCGCCAATCTGCATTCGCATGCATTCCAGCGCGCGATGGCGGGCATGGCCGAGCGCGCGACGCACGCCTCCGATTCGTTCTGGACCTGGCGCGACACCATGTACCGCATGGCCGAGCGTTTCGATCCCGAATCGCTGCATGCGGTGGCCGCGCAGTTGTACGCCGAGATGC
>JAGNNB010000219.1 GCA_017990865.1 Lysobacteraceae bacterium | reverse complement strand
CGATCGCGGTCGGCGGCCCCAGCGAATCTTCGAGCATAACCTGCAATTCCGCCAAACGCGCTTCGGCGGCGCCGGCCGCGAATCGCGAATAGCCCACGCCGAGCGCGAACGCCGCGCAGACGACCGCTGCCGTGGCGACGGCGAATCGATGCCGCGACAGCGCTTTGCGCAAGCGATAGCCGGAACGGCCGCCGACCGCGGCGACCGGCCGCGAGGCCAACCAACAACGCAGATCCTCCGCGAGCGCCGCGGCGCTGTCGTAACGCTCTTCCGGACGCGCGCGCAGGCATTTGCCGAGGATCGCGCCGAGATCGCCGTCCAGCAACGCCGTCAGCGCGCGTCGATGCGGCAGGCCGCGCGCGTCCAGGGTGGCTGCGTCGATACGTTCGATCAGCGTATCCGGGCGGAATGCCGTGGCCTCTTCGGCATCGAGCAGCGCGCACAAGGCCGAGACCGGGCTTTGCGGCGGCGATGCGCCGACGAGCAGGCGGCACAGCACCGCGCCGAGCGCATAGATGTCGCTGGCGAAGCCCTTCGCATCGTGCGCGAGCCGTTCCGGCGCCGCGTACGCCTCGGTGAGACCGACGCAAAACGCATCGCTGTCCGCATCCTCCAGCAGCGCGGCCACGCCGAAATCCACCAGTTTCGATCGCCCCTCGTCATCGACGAGGATGTTTTCCGGTTTGATGTCCCCGTGCAGCACGCCATGCCGATGCGCGTACTGCACCGCATCGCAAACCTGCAGAAACAACTGCGTGCGCTCGCGGGGCGTGCGTCTGCGGCGATCGCACCATGTATCGATCCGCTCGCCGTCGATCAGCTCCATCGCCAACCACGGTCGGCCTTCGGCGTCCACGCCGCCATCGATCAATCGGCTGATGCCCGGGTGGTTCAGGCGTGCCAGAATTTCGCGTTCGCGCAGAAACGATTCGGTCGACGTCTTCGACGCTACCCCGGCGCGCATGCGTTTGATCGCGACCTGCTGCAGATAGGCGCCGTCGTCGCGATACGCGCGAAACACATGGCCCATGCCGCCGACGCCGAGCAGCGAGTCGATGCGCCAAGCGCCCAAGCGGTCGCCGACGCTGAATTCCGCGCGATCGTCGCGACGTGGTGCGGTCGCGAGCAGCGTCGCGTGCGCGAGCGTGTCCAATCGCGCGATCTCCGGCGCGTCGGCCAGCGCCAGCATCCCTTCGAGCGCCGACGCGCCCGCGCGATCGCGCCGACGCAGCCACGCCAAATGCAGCGGACGCAACCGGCGCGGCAGCGCCAGATGACGGCACAGATGCGCGACGGCGATGGATTCTTCAGCGTTCATCGCCGACACGGCCTCGCAGGCGCTGCGCGAGAAACAAACGCGCCGCTTGCCAGTCGCGGCGTACGGTGCGTTCATGCAGGCCGAGTACGGATGCGATTTCGCTTTCGGACATGCCGCCGAAATAGCGCCATTCCACCACTTGCGCCAACCGCGGTTGGTGGACGCGCAAGGCTTCGATCGATGCGTCCAGCGCCAGCATATCGATCGTCTCCCGCGAATCCGCCGGCGCCATCCCTTCGATGTCCAGTGCGACCGCGCACGCGCCGCCGCCGCGTTTGTCGGCGCGCCTGCGGCGGATTTCGTCGAGGATGGCTTTGCGCATCGCGCTGACCACCAATCCGACCAATTGCTGCTTGTCGGTGGCCAAGACATCGCGTTTGCGCGCTAACCGCAGCCACGTTTCGTTGATCAGCGATGTCGGGGTCAGCGTATGCCCGGAGGTGCTGCGCAGTTGCGCGCGGGCGATCCGGTAGAGGTCGCCGTAAAGCGAGGCATACAGTTTGTTCCATGCTTGCGAATCGCCGTGACGCACGCGTTCGAGCAGCGTGGTGACCGAGAGCGGCGACTCCAACGGGACGTCGTTGACGATATCGAGCGACATGTCGGCATCACTCTTCGAGCGCAACGCGACCGACGGAGACTCGGCGCCGCGCGCCGAACCCGCGTGTCGTGCTGTAAAGCCGTTGTCGGGACATCGATGGCTCCCGCGGATGTTCATGTCGCGAAATCGAGGATATCGCCGAAGGATTATGGAGGTATGCATCCTGCGGCGGGGTCTCGCGCATCCGTCCTCGACAGCATGACAGCGCTGTCGACGGAAGGGTAGGCCTATCGAGCGATGCGTCTGCGATCCAGAGCGTCGATTTGCGGGAAACGGGGTGTTTCGAGGCCGCGCCGATCAGATTTTGTGACCGATAACACAAAAACGAACATCGCTCATGTCCTGTTTCCGTCGCGGCCGGCGACTTCGATAACCGTCCAGAGGGCCTCGGGCCGGGAGCGGGTTCCGCGCCGATGCACCGCCGACATCACACAACGACAGGAGAAGCAGATGCGCATCGAACATCGTCACGAGCAGACTCGAAACCGCGATGCGGTGGCGAACCGAACCGAAGCCAAACTCCGAAACCCAATCCGAAGCCGAAACCCGCGGCGTTTCGGCGCGATCGCGTTGCTCGGCCTGTGGGGGTCGATCGCACAAGCGTTCGCCGCTGCGCCGACGCCCATGGCGAACCCCATCTACGTTCCGAATATGGACGCCGGCGGGATCGGCGACCCGGAAATCATCAAGTTCCGCGGCAAGTACTATCTGTACTCCAGCAACAACAACTATTACGGCGGCGCGAATTCGGATCGCGTTCTGGTGTGGGAATCCACCGATCTGACGAATTGGACGTACAGAGGCGTGGCCGCCGATTACGCCAACGGCTGGCTGAATTGGGCGCCCGATGTGCTGTATTTCAACGGCGCGTTCTACATGATCGTCGCGGGCGATACGCCGGCCACCGGGCAACAACATTTCGCGTTGAAGAGCGATAGCCCGACCGGGCCGTTCCTGCGCATCGCCGACAACCTGCCCAACAGCATCGACGGCCATCTCTTCCAAGACGACGACGGCAAAGTGTATTTCTTCTGGGCCTCGCCCGGTGGCATCCGCTATCGGGCGGTGAACATCGCCCCCACCGGCATCACCGTCGACACCGCGCAGATCGAACGCCAACTCACGAGCTGCGTGATCAACATCGTCGGCAATTGGACCGAAGCGCCGATGGTGTGGAAGCGCAACGGCACGTATTACCTGTCGTATTCGGGCAACGATCTGATCCGCGACGACTATCAGGTGCATGTGTGCAAAGGGACGTCGCTGGCGACGCTCGCGCCGCAAGCCAATCGCGTGTTGACGTTGGATACGGTCGGCGGTTGGGTCGGCTCCGCGCACAACACCATCGTGACCGGCCCCGATCTGGTGACGGTCTACAACGCGTATCACGAGCGCAAAGCGGGCACCGGCGGGGCGGGTCAACCGATCATGCAGCGTTGGCTGGGTATGAGCGAAGCCTGGGTCGCCAGCGATGGTCAATTGCGCGCCGACCCGCCGGAAAATGGCTTCAACAAACCCGCGCACCCCTTGTACCGCGACGATTTCAATCGCACCGCGATCGGCAGCGGATGGCAGCAGCACGGCACCTCGCCATGGGGCATCTGGAACAGCGAACTGCTGTGGAACGATAGCGCCGGATACGCCGGCTGGCAGATCCAAGCGACACGAAGCGCGGTTTCGCCTCCGGATTATGTGTACGAAGGCGCCGCCAAGCATTTCAATTGGGGCTCGCTGGCGGTGTCGCCGTATCCGAAATACGGTCTGGTCTCCAGCATCGCCAAAGACGCGGCCGGCAACGTGATCAGCGCGTTCTTCTTCGGCGTCGATGCGCGCAACAACCTGCTGGTGTCGTGGGCGGTGGTCAACGGCGTCGACAAGGGCTGGGTGAATACCGCGATGCCGGCGGGTTGGAATCACAATGTCTGGCATGCGCTGCGGATCGAAAAACGCGGCAGCACGTTCAAGCTGTACTACGACGACATGCTGAAGCAAACGCGCACGGTGGATATGCCGGGCGGAACGTTCGGCGTCGCCACGGACAACACCCACGTCGATTTCTCGTCGCTGGCATTGAATCCTAACCTCAGTGGGTGGTACGGCATCCGTCCACGGATCGCACCGACGCGCTCGGTGGAAGTCGGCGGTTGGAGCACGGCGAACGGCGGCAACGTCATTCAATGGACGTGGTACGGCAATCCGAACCAACTGTGGTGGGCGCAATCGCGCGGCGGCACCGGCGGGTTCTCGTTCGTCAACAAGCACAGCGGCATGGCGCTGGAAGTGGCGGGACTATCGACCGCGAGCGGCGGCAACGTCGTGCAGTGGGGCGACTGGCGTGGTCCGAATCAGACGTGGCTGCCGTCGACGACCGACGGCATCTGGTGGGCGTTGCGGCCCAACCACGCCCCGGGCCAATGCTTGGATATCACGGGCGCCAGCACCGCCGACGGCACCAACGTGCAGCAATGGGCATGCAACGGCTTCGCCCAGCAGCAGTTCTCGATGACGCCGCTGTAACCGTCGAGCCCGCTGCCGATCGCGGCGCATGCCGCAGGCAAACGACGCCCCGCCGAAGCGGGGCGTCGCGGGCGGTTGCCTGTGCGAAGAATCGAATCGATCGCGACGGAATCAACGCCCCCAAGTGCCGGTGTTCCACAGCGCCTGTCCGCTGGCGCTGTAGACGACGACGTTGCCGTCGTTCTGCACCGCGAGCCACGCGCCGGGCTGGCCCCAAGTGCTGGTGTGCCAGCGCGCTTGGCTAACGTTGTTGTAGACCACCAGATTGCCGTCGCCCTGCATGTGCAGGGTGTGCCCGGTGCCGAAGACGTAATTGGCCCAGATCGCGCCGACGCCGGCTTGATACAGCACCAGATTGCCGTCGCCCTGGATCACGAAGGTGAAGCGACCGTCGCAAGAGGTCTTCGAGCCGCCCGTCGGCAGCGATGCGCCGCTGGCGAGTACGCCGCAGCCCGGTTGCGGTGGTGCGCTGTTGATCGTGTACAGCAGCAGATTCGGCGAACCGGCACCGGCGTTCGTCACTTTGTTGGGCGTGGCGTTGGCGACCAGCGCATTGCGTACGGTGGCGGGCGAAGCGTTCGGGTTGTCGGCCAGATACAGCGCGGCGGCACCGGCCACATGCGGCGACGCCATCGAGGTGCCGCTGATGGTGTTGCTCGCGGTGGTGCCGGTATGCCACGCCGAGGTGATGCTGCCGCCCGGCGCATACAGATCCAGACATGACCCGATGTTCGAGAAACCGGAGCGCGCGTCGTTGCTCTCGGTCGAACCGACGGTGATCGCGGCCGCGACGCGGGCCGGCGACTTCGCGCACGCATCGCCGCCGTAATCGTTGCCGGCGGCGACGACGACGGTGACGCCGGCGGCGATCAGATTGTCGGTCGCGGCATCGACCGAAGCGTTGGCGCCGCCGCCCAAACTCATGTTGGCGACCGCGGGTTTGACGTGATTGACGCGCACCCAATCGATGCCCGCGATCACGCCTGACCACGTGCCGGAGCCGCCGCAATCCAGCACGCGCACCGGATGCAGCGTCGTGCCCTTGGTCACGCCCCAGGTGGCGCCGCCCACGGTGCCGGCGACGTGCGTGCCGTGGCCGTTGCAGTCGGTCACGCCGCCGCCGACCGCATCGTATCCGTTGCCGATGCGCCCGCCGAACTGGCTATGCGTGGTGAGCATGCCGGTGTCGATGATGTAGGCGTGCACGCCGCTGGCGGTGGTGGTGTAGGTGTAGGCGTTGTTGAGCGGCAGGTTGCGTTGATCGACGCGATCCAGGCC
>JAGNNB010000218.1 GCA_017990865.1 Lysobacteraceae bacterium | reverse complement strand
GCTGTGGCTCTCGGCGCTGGAAGCTTTCGATCCCGGTCTGGATTGGACGCAGGCGGGGTTCCGCAAAATCGAAGATCAGGACTGGGAGCGGGCGTGAATGGACCAATACGCGCCACTGCAGTTCGGCGCGCGGACGTGGATCGTGCCCTGGAATCACGCCCTGCCCGACGGCGCGGACGCGCCGGACGCCGCCGTGGTGCGACTCGACCCCGGTCTGGCGTTCGGCTCCGGCACGCATCCGACCACGGCGCTGTGCCTGCAATGGCTCGATGCGCTGGCCGTCGAAGGCGCGCTGCCGGGCGCGACGGTGCTGGATTTCGGCTGCGGCAGCGGCATTCTGGCCTTGGCGGCGCTGAAACTGGGCGCGGCGCGCGCCGTAGGCGTCGATAACGACCCGCAAGCGCTGCTCGCCACCGCCGACAACGCGGAGCGCAACGCCGTCGGCGACAGACTCGCGGTGTTTCTGCCGCAGGACGAGCCCGTCGCGCGCTATCCCATCGTCGTCGCCAATATTCTCGCCGTCGCCCTCGATGCCTTGGCCGAGACGCTGGCCGCGCGGGTCGCGCCGGGTGGGCGCATCGCCTTGTCCGGCATCCTGGCCGGTCAGGACGCGGAACTGGTCGTGCGCTACGGCCGTTGGTTCGACGGATTGCGCGTGACTTCGCTGGAGGATTGGGTGCGCATCGACGGCGTGCGCAAGCGCGACGACGGCATCGCGAAGGACATCGCCGAAAAACCCGCGAACCCGAGCGGAACGGCCTGACGCGATGTTCATCAATTGCCCGTACTGTCGTGCGCTGGTCGCGACCGACCTCGCCACCGACTTGCCGCCGCCGCTGTGTCCGCAATGCAAAGGCCCGCTGCGCGAACAGGAACCGCAAGCTGCAAATGCGGATGCGGAAGAAATTTCGCGAACGAGCGCAGCATCGACGACGACGATCGACGACGCACTCCGCGATACGCCGAGCGATGCGATCGACGATCCAACGCCCGACACGGAAGACGACGAAAACAACGAATACTCCTCGATGCTCGACGAGCTCGCTCCGGTACCACCGGAGGCTGCGCTTTCGAAGGAGAACGCCGATTCCATCGATGCGATGTACGATCTGGCCAACGAAACAACGATCGATACGGCCAACGATCCGAACAACGATGCGACGAGCGATGCAACGGACGGCGATGGGGCCGATGGATTGCCGGCATCGGCGGACGATGGACGCATCGACGAGCATGTCGACGAACATGTCGACGAACATGCCGGCGAGTATGTCGATGATCTCGATGCGTCCGGGGAGACGCTCGAAACGATCGCAACGACCGAGACAGCGGTCGAGGCACCGGCCGCACCATCTTCGATACCGCGCACGACGAACCGCCGTCGCGCCGGGCAAACGGCGCCGAGTTTCGCGCGCGCCGCGACGCGCGACGACACGACGGCGGCGCGCGGACGTCGTTGGCCCGCGATCCTCGCCATCGCTGCCTTGAGCGCGACACTCGTGCTGCAAATGTTGCTCGCCGACCGCGCGCGCTTGGCGACCAGCGCGCGTTGGCGACCGTTGCTCGAAACCTTGTGCGGTGCGCTGTCCTGCGATTTGCCGCCCTGGCGCGAACCCGAGGCCTTCGCTTTACTGCAACGCGATGTGCGTCAACACCCGACGCTGCGCGGCGCACTGCGCGTCACCGCGAGCTTCCGCAACGATGCGCGCTGGCCGCAACCCTGGCCGAAACTGCACGTGACCTTGTCCGATGTGAACGGACGACCTGCGGGCGAACGCAGTTTCGAAGCGCGCGAATACCTGGGCGGCCCACCCGCGCAAACGATGTTGGGCAGCGGCGAAACCGCGACCGTCGCGATGGACGTACTCGAACCCGCCGCGCAAACCGTCGCCTACGACATGCGTTTCCGCTGATCGGTTCACGCGGATCGATCAGAACCTATATCAAAATCGGTCGAGAAACGGATCAACTTGGTATCGTCATTCCGGCTTTCGCCGGGATGACGGCCGAAAATCGTTGGCGTTTCGATTTTGAGATAGGTTCCCGGCAAATCGATTGCGCAGATCGATTTACGTCTATCGATTTATGCGCATCGATTGGGCGCACGATGCCCCAGCGATCTCGACACTCGCTTCATTCACGGCACATCCACCAACGTAGCGACACGCGCATCGTCGCGCCGCATTCAGGATCGCAGCGAGGCCGTCGCGAAGCCGACGACGATATCGATGAAGGCGCACTCCGAAACGAAGCGCCGGCATCAACGCAAAGCCGCGCGCGAAACGGCCATCGTTTCGTTTTCGTCGTGTAACCCGCCATGAAACACAAGAAATCGTAGTCATCGAAACGCCGCGCGTGCGCCATTCATCGGAAACACGACGCGCCCTCGCATCGAAATCCCTATGCGAGCATGGCGCGAGCGCACGCGGCGCGCTCGACTCCCCACCCCGTCGCGTCATGGACCCGCCGCCGAGGATCGGCTCAGGGCTCGTTAACGGCCTTCACGGCGACGAGAAAAAAAACGATAGCGAGCCGACCTTGAACGCCGAACGCCACGAGCCCACGTCCCGAGCACGCACGCCCCTGCGCGATCATGTCGCGACCTCGGTGCGTCGCTATTTGGGCGACCTCAACGGTTCGGACAGCCATAATCTTTACGAAGTCGCGTTGCGCGAACTGGAAATCCCGCTGTTCGCCGAAGTGCTGCGGCATTGCGACGGCAATCAAAGCCGCGCGGCGGCGATGCTCGGTATCCATCGCGCCACTCTGCGCAAGAAACTGAAAGACTACGACCTGAGCTGATCGAGGCCCGTCCATCGCCCAGCGTCGCCGCTCGATCTCGCGATCGTCGGCCACGCAGGCAACCCCACGCGACGCTCCGCATCGCCGGCCCGCGCGAAGCGACCGGCTATACTTCGCATCCCCGCCGTCGCGACGAATCCCGATGTCCAGCCACCTGCCCAGCGCCCCGGTGACGCTCCGCCGCGCGCTGTTGTCCGTGTCCGATAAAACCGGACTGCTCGATCTGGCCCGCGCGCTCGCCGCCCGCGGCATCGAATTGGTCTCCACCGGCGGCACCGCCAAAGCCATTCGCGACGCCGGCCTGCCGGTGCGCGATGTCAGCGATCTCACCGGCTTCCCGGAAATGATGGACGGCCGCGTCAAAACGCTGCATCCGATGGTGCACGGCGGCCTGCTCGGCCGCGCCGGTCTCGACGACGCGGTGATGGCCGAACACGGCATCGGCGCGATCGATCTGCTGGTGCTGAACCTGTATCCGTTCGAAAAGGTATCGGTCGATCCGGACAGCACCATCGACGACGTGATCGAGAACATCGACATCGGTGGCCCGGCGATGCTGCGCTCCGCCGCCAAAAACTACGCGCGCGTCGCGGTCGTCACCGGCCCGTCGCAATACGCGACGCTACTGGATGAATTGAACGCGCACGACGGCGCGATCTCGGGCAAGACGCGCTTCGCGCTGTCGGTCGCCGCGTTCAATCGCGTCGCGCAATACGATGCCGCCATCGCCGATTATCTGTCGTCGCTGCAGGACGACGGCAGCCGCACGATTTTTCCGTCGCAGGTTCACGGCTGTTTCGCGAAAGTCATGGATCTGCGCTACGGCGAGAACCCGCATCAACAGGCCGCGTTCTATCGCGACCTGTATCCGGCTCCCGGCACGCTCGCCACGTTCGCGCAATTGCAGGGCAAGGAACTGAGCTACAACAATCTGGCCGACGCCGACGCGGCCTGGGATTGCGTGCGCCAATTCGGTTTCGACACGCCCGCCTGCGTCATCGTCAAACACGCGAACCCCTGCGGCGTCGCGGTCGCGGCCAGCGCGCTCGACGCCTACGAAGGCGCCTACGCCACCGACCCGACCTCGGCCTTCGGCGGCATTCTCGCCTTCAACACCGCCGTCGATGCGGCGACGATGAAAACCATCCTCGACCGACAATTCGTCGAAGTGCTGATCGCGCCGGACTACGACAACGCAGCGCTGGCCTACGCGACCAAGAAAGCGAATGTGCGCGTGCTACGCATCCCGCGCGGCAAGGGTGCGAACACGATCGACACCAAGCGCGTCGGCTCGGGCCTGTTGATGCAGACCGCCGACACCCGCGAAGTGAGCACCGACGAACTGAAAGTCGTGACGAAGCGCGCGCCGACCGATGCGCAGTTGAGCGATCTGTTGTTCGCTTGGCGCGTGGCGAAGTACGTCAAATCCAATGCGATCGTCTACGCCAAAGACCTGCGCACCGTCGGCGTCGGCGCGGGCCAGATGAGCCGCGTCGTCAGCGCGAAAATCGCCGCGCTCAAAGCCGAAGAAGCGGGCCTCGTCGTGCCGGGCTCGGTGCTGGCGAGCGACGCATTCTTTCCGTTCCGCGACGGCGTGGACGCCGCCGCGGCCGCCGGCATCGTCGCGATGATCCAACCGGGCGGCTCGATGCGCGACAACGAAGTGATCGCCGCCGCGGACGAACACGGCATCGCGATGGTGTTTACGGGTGTGCGGCATTTTAGGCATTGAGCGGATGCGCATCACAGAACTTGCGAACACGGCATATTAATTGCGCTTGGAAATGCAATCTGCACTGTAAAGATTGCAGTTGCAGCAAGATCATTTCGTGATTCTTTTCCGCCAATGAATTATTCGCTCATTACGAGTCTGGCAATGATCACAACCTGCTTTTTTCCGGCAGCGACCATAGACAGCCGCATTACCAGTGAGCCAACAAAAATTATTCCAACCTATTGATTCTAATAAGAATTAAAAAAATCCAATTCTTTCAGGTGCCTTCCTAGAACAGATAAGTTATCCACAGGTTTTCCTACGCATATATGACCTACGCGACGTAAGAGCGTAGAAGCGAGCGATAATTCGGCTATGTGACCTTGCCGAGCCGCATGCCGGACCGAGAAAATGGAAAACCGTAAACTCATCAAATCGAATCTCAGAGGACATCGCTGTGAGACGACTGAGCGAAACGAACGCCTAAAGATTTGGCTTACTTTCCTAAGTGGGATCATCACTGCTGTGTTGAGCGTAATTGTCGCTCGATAACTTAGTGCGTCGCTACTCGGCACGAATTGAATGATTTCCTTTTCTCAACACGCTTGCGTCCTGTATTTATCATCGAAGGGTGCAGTCTTGCGATCCGAGCGCAGCTATGTATATCAGGCAATACAAAGCCACTCTCTAGAACCTATGTCGAAATCGTAAATATGGCGATTTACTCAAAGCTGTCATTCCGGCGAAAGCCGGAATCCCGCTTTGCCGATGCTTTAACAAGTGGACCCCGGCTTTCGCCGGGGTGACAACATAAAAATGAGATCGACTGGTTTTGCGATAGGTTTAATCTCAAAGTGTCGTCCGTCGATCTAAAATGCCGCTAGCCCCCACCTCGGACTAACCATCATGATGCCGTCTGCTTTGCCTGCCCGTTCATCCGTGATGCGGACTGTCCTACTCGCCACGCTTTACTTCCTGGCGCTGCCCGTATGCGCCCTCACACCCCTCCCCCCCGCCCAAATCACTGACGAAACCGCCGTCGATCTGCTGAAAACCGCGTATCGCGACGAGGCCGTGGGTTTCGGCGGCGAGTGGTCGGCGCGGCATCCTTCGCCGGACGAGGAAAACGGCGAGCCGGTCGCGGCGTCGCGCAAGGTGTGCGCCGACAGCGGCCGCGATGGCTACGAGCCGCGGATGAT
>JAGNNB010000006.1 GCA_017990865.1 Lysobacteraceae bacterium | reverse complement strand
TCCTCGCTGTGGATGACGTTGGTGATCGCCACCGGCGTGGTGCTGATCCTGCAGATGCTGCGTGAGCGGGTCGCGCGTAACGACTATTTCCGCATTTCGCAGAAACCGCTGCGGCTGGGCATCGCGGGCGATTCCGGCGCTGGCAAAGACACGCTGGCGCGCGCGCTGACCGGCATTTTCGGTTCGCATACCGTGGTGCATCTGTCCGGCGACGACTACCACGTCTGGGACCGTTTCGCGCCGATGTGGAAGGGTTTGACGCACCTCAATCCGCGCGCAAACGATCTGCAGCGTTTCAACAGCGATGCGCTGGCGCTGATGGACGGCAAGCCGGTGGTCTGCCGCCATTACGACCACACCGCCGGACGTTTCCTCGCGCCGGTGATTCTGCAACGCAACGATGTCGTCGTGGTCTCGGGCTTGCACGCGCTGCGCATGCCGCGCTTGAGCAAGCGCTTCGACGTCGCGGTGTTCCTGGACATCGACGAGGATTTGCGGCGCGCGTGGAAGATTCACCGCGACGTGAACGAACGCGGGCATGCCATGGAAACGGTGTTGCGCTCGATGGAGCGTCGCGCGATCGATTCGCAGCGCTACATCCATCCGCAGCGTGCGGCGGCCGATTTGGTGCTCAAATTGCGGCCGGTCAATCAGCATCAGCTCGAATCCGCCGCATCGCCGCATGCCATTCCGCTCAAACTTTCGGCGCAAATCCGCAACGGCACCTATCACGAGCGGCTCGCCCGGATTTTGATCGGCATCTGCGGCCTGCATTTGGATATCGAGCTGGCCGAAGACTCCGACGAGGTCGGCATGACCATCGAAGGCGATGTGTCGGCCGAAGACATCGCGCTGGCCGCAGCGTCGCTGGCGCCGAACCTGCAAGAGATGCTCGATATCCGGCCGCAGTGGGAAGACGGCATGACCGGGATCATGCAGTTGATGGTGTTGTTGCAGATCGAAGAATCCCTCAAGAACAGGATACGCTGACATGGTGGTCCAACATCCGTCGAAAACGCTACGCGCGCCGCGCGCGATCATTTTCGACACCGACAACACGCTGTACGCCTACGAGGAACCGCACGCGCAAGCCACGGCGGCGACCGAGGCGAAGGCGGTGCGTTTGCTCGGCGCCGATCTCGAAAGCGTGCGCAGCGCATTCGCGCAGGCGCGCAGCGACGTCAAGAAGCAACTCGGCGCCTGCGCCAGTTCGCATAGCCGCTTGCTGTATTTCCAACGCGGCATCGAGATCCTGGGACGCAAAACCCAGTTGTTGATCACGCTGGATCTCGAGCAAACCTATTGGCGCACGTTCCTGTCGCATTGTTCGCTGTACCCCGGCGTGCGCGAATTGCTGACGAATCTGCGCAACCGCGATATCGCCACCGCGATCATCACCGACCTGACCTCGCAGATCCAATTTCGCAAGATCGTTTACTTCGGCTTGGACGACTGTTTCGATTACGTGGTCACTTCGGAAGAGGCCGGCGCCGACAAACCCGATCCCGCGCCGTTCGAATTGGCGATCCAGAAACTCGGCATCGAACCGCACGAAATCTGGATGGTCGGCGACAGTCCGCGCTGCGATGTGGAAGGCGCGAACCGTTTCGGCATGACCACACTGCTGCGCGTGGACCGCGCCGCGGGCGATGCGAGTTCGCAAAGCGCCGACATCGTGTTCGACGATTTCCAGGAACTCGACCGTTTCCTGTTTTCCGGTAAAGTCCACGGTCTCGCGGCATGAGGTCGTGGTTCTGCGCCATCGATCGCCGTTTCCGCAGCATGCATTCCGTCCGACGCTATCCGTTTCGACGCATTCAAGGAGTCCGCCCATGAACTCGAGCCACGCTACCGCACCGTCTCTCGATCGTTGGATCGCGGCCGCTCTGCTCTCGACGCTGATCGCGATATTGGCGAGCACCGCGCTCGCCGCGTTCGGTCTGCCGATGGCCGTCGCGATCGGGCTTGCGGCCGTCGGCGCCGTTTGCGGCTGCCTCGTCCTCGCGAAGCTCTTGCCGCCGGGCATCGACGCGCTGCGCCGGAAGCGCCCGTTGCTGGCGTTCTTCTGGCTGCTGCTCGCGGTCGCGGCGCTCGGTCGCACCGTCGGCATCGCTTGGTTCATGCTCGACCCGCAGGCGCAGCAGGCATCGGCGTTTTGGTTCGACCGCTTCTACACAGGTCATAACTGCATGTCCGGCTACTGGCACGCGGCGGAATTGGCCGATCAAAAAATCCAAAATCTCTACTTGTCGGAGAACTACACCGGCGCCTACGGCATGTTCAAGATGGACGAATATCTTTATTTGCCGCAATTCTTGATTCTGCCGATGCTGGGCGTCGCCGCCGGCCTCGATTTCGATCAGATGCGCGGCGTGTGGTTCGCGATGCAGGGCTTGATCGTGCTGCTGTGCACGATCGGCGTCGCGAAATGGATCGGCGGGCCGGCCGGGCGTCGCGTCGCGCTGTTGATTCCCGCGGTGTGGATCGCCACGCCCACCGCGCTGACGTTGCAGTTGGGTAACTTCCAATTATCCGCGATCGCCTTGTCGCTGATGGCCTTCGCTTTGTTTTGGCGCAACAGGCCGGTATTGGGCGGCGCCATGTTCGGGTTCGCGGTGTTCAAACTCTTCCCTGGCCTGCTGGGTATCTATCTCATCCTCACCAAGCGCTGGCGCGCGCTGTTCTGGACATTGGGTTTCTCGTCGCTTTACACCGTCATCGCATTTTTGTGGCTGGGCGAGAACCCATTCCGCGCCCTGTTCGAATTCCATCTGCCGCGTCTGGCCAGCGGCGAAGCGTGGGCGTTCCTGGAAATTCCGCAATTGGCGCCGGTCGTGGCCATCAACGATTCTGTTCCCGGGGTGGTGTTGAAGTTGAAAGCCCTGGGCGTGCCCGGCATGGACATGGCGTTGAGCCGGCATGTGGGCTGGGTGTGGACGCTGTTCATCGTCGCGTTGACCGCCTTGGCCGCGCGTCGCGCGCCGCGGATGTCGCGTCACGAATTGGCGATGACGTGGACGGCGCTGCTCGCGCTGGCCGCGTTCCGCAGCCCCTTCCTGCCCGATCACACCGGGCTGTTCGCGCCGTTGTGGCTGTGGAGCCTCGTCGCCGCGGGCGGTGCGTTCAAAGGCGGCCGCTTGTTCAAGATGGCGCTGCTGTGGCTCGCCTTCGCCGCCGTGCTGCCGTTCATGGGCACGCCGCTCGACGACGGCCTGGACCGGTTCGTCGTCTCCGGCATCAGCCAAGCCGTCGCGATCGCGCTCTGCGTGTGGGTATTGCTGCGCAAACCGACCGGCATCGAGAGCGAAGACGCGCGGCCGGCGAATGCCGCGGCGCAGGCGTTGCCGCGGGAAGCTCAAGCGCAGGCGGCGTGACGAACGCGGCGCGGCGACGCGTGTAGCGTTTCTCAGCGCTATCGACCGACAAAAAACGGCCGCCTGTCGAAGGCGGCCGTTTTTCATCGTTCGAGTCGCATCAAAAGTCGTAGCGATAGCCGGCGTAGTAGAACAACGACAGCATATCTTCCGAACTGGGCTGCGCTAACGTGTCGTCGTCGATACGGATTGCAGAAACAAATCGATGTACCCGACTTGCCGGCCGTGCTGCGCGAACGGTCGAAAGCCGTTCAATCGGGCGACCTGTCTGGCATTGAAGCGATGTTGACCGGGCAGGCGTCGGCACTACAGAACCTTTTTTTGTCCGACTACCGGAGCGCGCCATGTCATGCGACACCGTGCCCGGCTTCGAGATAAACATGAGCATGGCGCTGCGAGCATAGAATCAGGCGCGCGCCACTGCGGAAACGCTGGCGACAGTCAAAAAACCGGCCGTAGTGTTCGCACGGCAAGCCAACATCGCTCACGGGCCACAGCAGGTAAACAACACCATCCCTCGCGCGGAAAACGAAACCGCGCAGAACGAAGTAATAGAGGGGGTAGCCCATGAACCAATGGACACCGGAACGCCGAGCGCGGCAGGCCGAAGCCGTAAGTCGCTGGAAGCCGTGGGAGAGGTCCACCGGGCCGCGCACCGTTGACGGTAAAGCCAAGGCATCCCGGAACGCTTATAAAGGCGGCACGCGCACAATGCTGCGGGAACTGGCCCGGCACTTGCGGGAGATTGAGCGCTTCAGTTGGCGAGCTGAATAGACTCAACTTCTGTTCGGCCAGCAGCGGACATTCGCGAAGCAGACTGAGCCATGTTTTCGTAGCCCGACTTCCGCCCCGACGAGACCGGGACCACTGCAAGAACTCCGATTCCCGGGGATCGAGGTACGACACCCGGGCAACGTCACTATTTATCGAGGCGCTTGTAGCCCTTCTTCGGCTTGGATTTCGAAGAGGGAATAGTCTCATCAAATCCGAGAGAAGACTGTCCCTGTGTGGGAGGTGACTTAGGTGCCAACGAGTCGAGAAGCGCGCGAGCCTTGGAGGATAGCGAAATAAACTGCTCTAAGGTCTGGCGAATCTCGGACTCGCGCGCTGCATCGGGTCGGCGCTCGACCTCTTGCGGAGCGCGACTTTCCGCGCTGAGTCGGAATTGGCACACCGCCCCGGGAACGACTTCGATCGATAGTGTCTTGGGAAACAGACGAGCGATTTCCGAAACGCCTTGAGTGCCGCTAAACGACTGCGACAACCAGTTGTACTCGGTCCAGCAAATATCGGCGGCAGGTGGGTCTTGCATGTCGAAGGAAGTTCTGAGCTGACGCTCGATTCCCTTCGCAAGTCTTAACCAGTGCGGATCCCAGCCGCGGACGCCTCTAAGGGCGGCGATAAGCCCAAACCAGACGAAAGCAGTCGAGGCGACCATGGGGAACTTCCTCAGTAAGAAGGCGTGGCTTGTGCTTCGGCCAACCAAGAAGGCGCCGACTGCGAGGAGGGCGGCTGTCGTCGCAGGCGTCTTGCCGCTGCGGGCCGTGTTTGCCACTGCCTCGCTAGCCATCCGCTGAAATGCTACAACTCTCTCCTCAGCTGAGTCGCTGAAAAGTTGAGCGTTTGAATTGAGGATGTTTCGAGCCAGCGCAACGTTGGAGGGGTTGTCCTCAATGCCTTCGGCTGCGTGCAGTACGATTTCGACAAGTTCTCGTAGGTCTGTAGTGTCCTCAATGTTTGCTGACACCAAAACCCAGATTGGGACAAGAGTGTCAATCGAAACAGCCCGTCTAACGAACCGTGGGTCGTCGGCGATGAGACGCATGCGTTCGGCACAGGCACGGGTGGCCGAGTATGAGTCGTGGATGAAGTTGGCCCGCGCTATTGCGGCTGAGAAGCACGCATTCGCGCGTGACAACGGCAAGCTTTCCAGCCCGATTTCAGATTCGCCTTGAGCGAGTGCCTCGCCGAGGACCACGCTGGACCACTTATCCGAGCGAGTGGACAGACCGTCGCTTGGCTTGGAAAAGATCAAATCCCAATCCGTGTCGGTAATGACACGGGCAAACTGACTAAGGGGAAATGCCTCACGCGCGAAAACACGCAGCCAAGACAAAGTCTCAGCGGCGTCGCCCTGCCGGAGCATGAACACTGCGGGCGGGCGATAGTCGAGCGCCGCGATATTGTCCCGAGAGAATGCAACTCTGACGGGAGTTTCGCATGAATATGAGGTGGGGCTGAGTAGCGATTTGCGTCTCAAAAGGTTCCCTGCACCAAAAGCGACATCAGGGACTTCCTCTTTTTCCGCGGCATACCAAATGAGGTTGTCAGTTTTCATAGTTTTTTCGGAAAGAGGTCGTCGAGTTCCATATGCTTGGGTTCCGCGAATGCGGACTCAAGCTCCGGGTTTGTCTTGCCAGTGCAGTACGCATTCAAAGCGGTTTTAGCTCTCGTGATAGCTGTATAAGCCAGCGTTGGCCTAGAGAGCGGACTGCCGCTATGGAGTTCTTCGATGCCATAGAGGTGCACCGCCCTAAACTCGACGCCTTTCGACGAGGTCATCGTCATCACGTGAATTGGGCAGTCGCTAGAGAATCCGTCGCTATCGCCATTATGGATGCAGATCTGTCCCTCTAGATCTGTTCCTTGGAATCTCTCCGCGACTTCGTTCGCGGTATTTCGCTTTCCGCAGAAGATACCGATCTTGTCGCCGTGAAAAGCAACAAGTTGGATTCCTATGAGGTCATACATTTTCTGGAACTGTTCGTCACGATTGGCGCAATGGTGCAATTCGGCACTAGACGTGCCCATCTTCTTCGCATTGTAGTTTGATGTGGCTTCGAGTGACTCCACCGGCGAAGGCGGGGGCAGAAGCCGGTCAGCAACTTGGGCGATTCGTTGTCCTATTCGGTAGTGGCGACTTAGCGTATGACGTTGAAGCCCCAACGTATTGGCGATATCGAGGCCGTTGCATTGGTAAATGCCCTGTTTCAGGTCCCCGCAAACACAGACATTGTCCGCGAGAGTGAGGAGGCACTCTAGTTCGTCAACCGTAAGGTCTTGAACCTCATCAACGAAGATGGAGCTATAGAGTTTTGCGGTGGGGAGCTTCGTGTTGGCTTCTCGCAACAACTCGACGGTCTTGAGCCGTGTCGGGCCATCAAAACTTGCGCCCTTTTCGATGAGGTCAACCTTTAGGTAGCGCTGAATGTGCCGATACGCCCACGAATGAAAAGTTCGTACTTGGTCAGCCTCAATGAGGCCGGCGCCGACTAAGCCGCTGCGCATGAAGCCACATAGTGACTTCGTGTATGTAATGATAAGTACGTTCTTTTCACCCTTGCCCGCCACGAACTGAGCGCGCAGCAAAAGGAGGTTGGTCTTGCCGGAGCCGGCAGGGCCTTCGAGTTGGTATTTCCCGTGCGCAGGCAGCTTGATGAAGTCTTGCTGCGCATCGTCAAGCTCTTCCTTAGAAACCCACCAGCTAGTGTCCATCCGTTATCCCTTGCCAAAGCAAATTTGGCCAACGTCAGTCCCGTGAAGCACGCTCTTATCTTCTACGGAATCTAGCATGTCCAACACTTGGCCAAGTACCTCGGCCACGCGATGAGCGACTTCTAGCGAAACAACTTCCTCGGATTGATTGATTGTGGCCGTCGCAATTACCTGCGGACTTGGTTGGGGGACTTCCGATTCTCCACTTTTGATGACGGCCCCAATTGATACGCGAGCAGAGGTGTTCTGCATGTCCTCAAACCAATCGAAGCGAATTTCCGTCACTACAGTGACAGCACCAATTGCGAGGCTAAAGCTGTAGCCGAAAGCCGCCCCTCTGTGGTTCTGCATCATCGTGATTTGTACGGCCTTGTTCGCGGCGGCAATCAGCTCGGTACGGATTGATTCGCAGAATCGCTTAGAGAAAATCTCGCGTTCGAATTGCAGTCGTTCTTCTGCGGACGCTGCGGCTTGGCTCCCGGCAAGCCCGGCCCCCTTCGCAAGGCGTGACTTCAATGCTGCGAGCGGGTCAGTTGACGTCTCGAAAGTGAAATCACTCCAACCGACAATTTGCAAGCGCGTGTTCATGTCCTTCGCGAGGCACCTCGCTGCAAGGGCCTTCTGCGTGGCGAGCCTCGTTGGATCAGTATCGGGAAATGTAGGAGTCTTCGTGAGGACGGCTTTGGCGACCACGAACCTATTATCGATGTCAACCTCGTCCTGAAATAACGCCCTCTTGTTAATCAGGTCGTGGAGGACAGCGCCAACTTGGTAGAGGTTAAGCGCCTTCCACAGGCTTGGAGATGGAGCGTCAAGCCGGAATAGGTATTCCGGCGAGCTGTACTGTGCCGTGGAGATAAAACGACGACGCTTTCCGTGGTCGGTTGCTTCTGCTCCCTCTTCATCCGGCAGGGTCAACCCGCGGGCGACGCCGAGGTCAATGAGCTTAAGCTTCGAGAAGTCTTCCGTGACATGAATGTTCTCAGGCTTAACGTCTCGGTGAACAATATCGAGCTTCTCTAGAAACGTGACTGCCTCGACGAGCTGCTGGGTGAGGCTTGAAACCTTGTCGTCAGGAACGTTCGGCAGTACCTTTTTCAGCTGCGGCCATGCCACGTACTCCATTTCGATAAAGGCGGTTCCCACCGCCTCCTCTACGCTATAAACAGCGACCAGGGTCGGACATTCATGACCAATCAGTGCGCGTTGAAGGTCCAGCCGCCGGGCTTCTGCTTTCGCGTTTGACTCCAAGAAGAACTTGGGGTCGTACACCTTGATAGCCCTGTACCCGGCAGGGGTGTCGACTCGGAAGATGGCGGCTGAGCCGCCTGAGTCGATATATGTCACTGTTGTATATCCAGGGCGTGCTTTCAAGAATTCTTCGAGTCGGACTTGAATATCCTGAAGTACAGCGTCCGAAATGTCCGGCACGAACCCTCCTAAATACTCAGTCGTTATTTCACGGCGTACGGCTTCCCGATCAGTGTAATGCCTTACTGACGCCGCACATGATCAGCTAGTGCGGATGCCGGACCCATAACGAAAAAACCACCCGGTTTCAAGGGGTGGTTTGTCGTATTTGTATCGTATTTACTACTGCCGAACAATCAAAAAACGGCCTAAGCCGTTGATTTAATTGGTGGGCGGTACAGGGTTCGAACCTGTGACCCCTACCATGTCAAGGTAGTGCTCTACCGCTGAGCTAACCGCCCGACGAGCGATACTGCTGCCCGAAAGGGCGCCTATGGTAACACCAGTCGCAACGGGACGGAACCGGCACCGCCCCACCATCGACGCTTATGTGGAGCGCGGTAAGACGCGCCGGAGCAGCGCGTGCGTGCCTCCATAGGCCACCACCGTCAACACACCCCAGCAGATCAGCAGATGCACCGGCGTGGGCCCTAGCTGGCGGCCCCAGAACGGGTCAGTCCAGGCGAAATTGATGTTCTCCGCCGCCGGCGCCAGCCAGCGCCCGGCGATCATCGCCAGGGCCGCGATGGCCGCCTGCAGCGGCCAGCCGCGCGGGTCGTAGCCGATGCGGCGTAGCACCCACCACAGCAGCAGAGGCCAACCGAGGTGGTACAGCGAAAGCAGGCGCGCGTACAGCGGCGACGCCGAGTCCCACATGTACTCGGTGGCGCCGTAGAGAAAATCGCCGGTCGCGAGCTTCCAGCCGACATCGAGCGCCCAGGCCAACGCGATCACCGGCGCGGCCACCGCTTGGCTCGACAACAGCAACCGATTGCGCGCGATCAATCCCGCCGCGGTCAGAATCACGCCGATATTGCACAGAAACAGGAAATTGCGCGGGCCGTAGGCCGTTTGATACGCCGGCAGATAGACCAGCAGCCAGGCGAGACCGATCCACTCGGCGCGCGGAAAGCGCTCGCGCTTCTCGCCCGCCGCTGTGTCGGCGCCGCTTGTCCGCGACGCGCTCATCCCAGACTCGACTCCTTGAGTCGACGAATCTCGTCGCGCACCCGCGCGGCGTCCTCGAATTCGAGATCGCGCGCGTGTCGATACATCGCCTGTTCGAGCGACGCGATCTTCGCCGCCGCTTGCGCGGGCGTGAGTGCCGCGTAGTCTTCGCGCGCTTCGGCCACGCGGCCGCCCTGCCCGCGCCCTTTCTTGTCGCCAGGCGCGACATCGGCGCGCGCGCCTTCCATCACATCCATCACCTGACGCACGATCGAGGTCGGCACGATGCCGTGTGTCGCGTTGTATTCGAGCTGTTTCTCGCGGCGGCGACCAGTTTCGTCGAGCGCGGCCTGCATCGAACGGGTGACGACATCGGCGTACAGAATCGCCTTGCCGCGTACGTTGCGCGCGGCGCGACCGATGGTCTGGATCAACGAACCGGCCGAACGCAGGAACCCTTCCTTGTCCGCGTCGAGAATCGCGACCAGCGACACTTCCGGCATATCCAGACCTTCGCGCAGCAGATTGATGCCGACCAACACATCGAACACGCCCAGGCGCAGGTCGCGCACGATCTCCACGCGCTCGACGGTTTCGATATCCGAGTGCAGATAACGCACGCGGACGTTGTGATCGCCGAGATATTCGGTGAGGTTCTCGGCCATGCGCTTGGTCAATGTGGTGACGAGCACGCGATCGCCCATCGCCACGCGTTCGTGGATTTCGCCGAGCAGATCGTCCACCTGCGTGCCGACCGGGCGAATCTCCACCAGCGGATCGATCAAGCCGGTCGGGCGCACCACCAATTCGACCACTTGGCCTTCGGATTTTTCCAATTCGTATTTGCTGGGCGTGGCCGACACGAAAATCGTGCGCGGCGCGCGGCCTTCCCATTCCTCGAAGCGCAGCGGCCGGTTGTCCAGCGCCGACG
The DNA here is from genome assembly GCA_017990865.1 of Lysobacteraceae bacterium. Classification (GTDB taxonomy): domain Bacteria; phylum Pseudomonadota; class Gammaproteobacteria; order Xanthomonadales; family Xanthomonadaceae; genus Lysobacter_I. The sequence goes on along the minus strand of JAGNNB010000006.1, from coordinate 11,421 downwards.
GCAGGCGAAACCCGAATTCCACCAGCGTTTCCTTGCGCGAACGGTCGCCTTTGTACATCGCGCCGATCTGCGGCACGGTGACGTGCGATTCGTCCACCACCAGCAAGGCGTCCGGCGGCAAATAATCGAACAAGCACGGCGGCGCCTCGCCTTCCATGCGACCGGTGAGATGACGCGAATAGTTTTCGATGCCGGTGCAGAACCCCACTTCGGCCATCATTTCGATATCGAACTGCGTGCGTTGCGCCAAACGCTGCGCTTCCAGCAGTTTGCCCACAGCGTAGTAATGTTCCAGCCGCGGCTTCAGCTCCGCTTTGATCATCTCGACCGCCTCCAACACCGTGCGGCGCGTGGTGACGTAATGCGACTTCGGATAAATGGTATAGCGCGGCACTTTGCGCAAACTCTCGCCGGTCAGCGGGTCGAACACCGTCAATTGCTCGATCTCGCCGTCGAACAATTCGATCCGCAGCGCTTCGTTATCGGATTCGGCCGGATGCACGTCGATCACTTCGCCGCGGACGCGATAGGTCGCGCGCCGCAGCTCCATATCGTTGCGGGTGTATTGCATTTCGGTGAGGCGACGGATCAGTTCGCGTTGATCGATGCGCTCGCCGCGCACCATATGCAACACCATCCGGAAATATTCGTTCGGATCGCCCAAACCGTAGATCGCCGAGACCGTGCAGACGATGATCGCGTCGCGTCGCTCCAGCAGCGCTTTGGTCGCGGACAGGCGCATCTGCTCGATGTGCTCGTTGATCGAGCTGTCCTTTTCGATGTAGGTGTCGCTGGACGGAACGTAGGCTTCCGGCTGGTAGTAATCGTAATAACTGACGAAGTATTCGACCGCGTTGTCCGGAAAGAACGCTTTGAATTCGCCGTACAACTGCGCCGCGAGCGTCTTGTTGTGCGCCATCACCAACGTGGGTTTCTGCACCGCTTCGATCACGTTGGCGATGGTGTAGGTTTTGCCCGAGCCGGTCACGCCGAGCAGGGTCTGCCGCGCGAGACCGTTCTCGAACCCCTCGATCAATCGCGCGATCGCCTGCGGCTGGTCTCCGGCCGGCGTGTACGGCGCGACCAGACGGAAAGCGCTGTCCGAAGTTTCTCGATGCAAGGTATTCATGTTCGGCGCGTTGGGAAGACGGCTGGCGGAAACGGCACAGTGTAGAACGTCGCGCACGTCCACGCGGGCGGAAAGCGACGACGCGCGAATCGGGCTTTTCCTACGCGGCGGCGCGTCGCCGTCCGATAGGGCCGAGCGGCGCGCGAACGGAGACTGGCGTCCTCTTTCCGCCGTCTCGCGAGGCCTCTCATGTCCGCTACACCGTCCACCGCGTCGCCCGCAATTCCGCTCGCTGGCCCGACACGCGCTCGCCGCTCCGCGCCGCGTTTCGCCAGGCGCTGCGGCTTCACCTTGCTGGACGCCCTGCTCGGAATGAGCATCGCCGCGCTGGTGTTCGGCTTCGCCATACCGAATTATCGTGCGGCGCTGGCCCACGCCCACGCGACCTCGGCCCGCAGCGCGATGACGATGACCCTCTACGCCGCGATGCGCGAGGCCGCCGTCAACGGCCGCGACGTGGTGATTTGCCCCAGCGCGAAAACCGAGTATTGCGCGGGCGGTATCGATTGGAGCGACGGCTGGGTCGCATTCATCGATATGAACGGGGACCGCAATCGCGGCCCCAATGAGCCCTTGATCCGTCGTCAACCCGAACTGAGCGGCGATGTGCGCCTGCGCAGCACACGCGGCCGGCCGCGGCTGGTCGTCCAGCCCAGCGGCAGCAACGCCGGCTCCAACGTCACCTTCACCTTGTGCGACCGCCGCGGCCCGTCCCGCGCGCTCCGCCTGGTCCTCGCCAACAACGGTCGACTGCGCGCCCTGCCCGCCCGCGCCGGCGCTGCGGTGGCCTGCACCGAAGGCTGGTGAGCCCCGCCGCACCCCACGCTTGATCGCGCGCGGTCCGCCCATTAGGATATGCAGCCCCGCCCGAATAGCTCAGCCGGTTAGAGCACTTGACTGTTAATCAGGGGGTCGTTGGTTCGAGTCCAACTTCGGGCGCCAGATATCGAAAACCCGCGACGCAAGTGGCGGGTTTTTTCTTTCTTTTCGAGTGCACGGAAAAAGCCCGTCGTTCGCCCTTATCGCGCGCGGCGGCGCGTTCGGCGTTCTCGTAAACCGATCCCCGCGCGGTGCGGCGCCAGATACCGAAAAACCCGCGACGCAAGTGGCGGGTTTTTTCTTTCTTTTCGAGTGCACGGAAAAAGCCCGTCGTTCACCCTTATCGCGCGCGGCGGCGCGTTCGGCGCTCTCGTATGCCGATCCCCGCGAGGCGCGGCCGATTCCGAGTCGCGCAACAAGAAACGGCCCGCCAGAGCGGGCCGTTCTCGTCGAACGCGGAACATTGAATCGCGGCGCTCGTTACCAGCAATCGTCCACGGTGCCCGTGCCGGATTCGGTCTTGGTGCCCGTCTGATTGATGGTCATCGTCATGCACTTGGCGTCTCTCGCCGCTTGAACAGGCGTCGGCACCGCCCGCAAGCTGAACGTCGTGGCGGTCGGTGCGGCGGCGAAAGTCACGGCGTAGAAGTTATTGACGTCGTTGCCGGCGGTGCAGGTCGGCGCCGGTACCGCCGCGCCGTTGCGGTCTTGGTCGTAACGCAAGTTCGTGGTGTAGAAGCGTTCCATGAACTGCGAATTTTCGAGCAAGCAGCCCTGCGCCGCACTGCGGCGCGTGCGCACCAGCGAGTCCTGATAACTGCTGTAAGCGATCATCGTCAGAATCGCGATGATGACCGACACGATCAGCACTTCGACCAGCGTGAAGCCGGTTTGCCGGAATTTCGGCGCGCGTTGCGCTCTTTTCTGGATCGTCATAGAGGTCAGTTCCTGATGATTTCGCGCCAAGACACGCGGATCGGCGGTTGCGTACCGAAGGGCACGCGTCCCTGCGTGATGTTCGCGTTTTGGTCGTTCAAATAGAAGCGGTCGCTGATGAGCAACGGACTGTAGGTACCCGCATCCAAGCCGAAGCCGGCGCCCGGTGTGCCGTTGAGGCCATCGTTCGAATCGAAGTTGCCGTCGCCGTTGATATCGAACGGAGGCGTATCCAATCGACCGCCGGTGAAGGGATTGATCGCCATGATGAAGCCGGTCGCTCCGCTCGCGTTGCAGGGGTCGCTGTTGCTATCGGGAATTCGGGTTACACCGATCAGCGCGCCACCGCGGAAGATGTTCGGCACGACCATCCGTTCGCCCGTATCGCTGGCGCCCGGCTTGATCAAGTCGATGTACCAACCGTCGGCGCCCGCTGCCGCGTTGGTTTCGATGGTGCGCACCAGATTACCGCCGGAGAGGCCTTCCTCGAGGATATCGACCTGCTCCAAGCCGCTACGATCGGCGATGGCGCTACCGCGGTCGACCAAACCGAACCATTGCTGCAGATCGCGATTGGTTTGATCGGCCAAGGTCAGATAACTGCCGGTGCCGAACATCACCCACGTCTCTGCCGTGGTCGGGTTGACCGCGACCGTCGGCGTGACCGTGATCGGACGCACGATGCCACCGCTGTTGGCGTTGAAGAAGCGCTGGACCGACGGCGAGCCGTCCAGGTCTTTGATCTTCCACATATTGCCGCGCAGATCGCCGGCATAGATCGTATCGACGAATTCGCTGAGGCCGCTGGCCCATGCGTTGACGCCGAACATGCCGTTGTCGTTGCCTTCGCCGGTATCGACCACGACATCGTCGCCATCGTCCAGATCGAACATGATCAACTGCGCGCGATCGCCGTTGCCGTTCGGTCCGTTGCCGACGAACACGCGCCAATCGCCGTTGGCCACTTGGGCGATGATCGGCTTGCCGATCACGTTGCCGATGGCGGAAACGTCGGAGGAGGTTTTCTCCCACAGGAATTTCACGTCGTCCGGGTCGGTGACATCGAGCGCATAGACGCCGCGCCCGCCGCGACCCATCGTGCCCACCAACACCGAACGCCAGCGTCCGCCGAAATAGGCGTCGGCGATGGTGATTTCGCCGTCGACGTAATAGCGATGGATGTAATCCGGGTCGCTGTAATCGCGCAAATTGGCGATCGCCGCCGACGGCACGAACGCATAGGTCTCTGCGCCCGTCGTAGCATCGAAGCCGTGCAGCATGCCATCGTTGGCGCCGACATAGACGACGGAGCGACGCGCGTTCTGCGCCGCAGCGTAAGCCGCATGAGCGCTGGCGCCGTTGAAGAGTTTGCCCGTGTACAGGGTCGCATTCGGCGCGCCGACGTAGATCGGCTGCGAATCGACGATATCGCCGATCAGGCTGACGCGCGAGCGCAGCAGCAGGCCGTTCGGCGTTTCGTTGCTACGATCGCCGCGCAGATAGTCGACGACTTGCTGCGAGTCCAGCGCCGTGGCGTGCGTGGCGTTGAGGTTGCCGTAAGTGAACGGGCGATACCCGCTGCTGTTGACGAAAATCTTGCGCGAAGCCCATGCCGGCAAGTTCGAGGAGGCGCGCCAATCCTGAGTGAGCGTGCCGGTCACCGGGTCGACGTTGTACGCGATGATGTCGCCGCTCCAGCGCCCGGTCACGTACTGTGCTTGGTAGATTTTGGTGCCGTTGCGCAGTACGGTGCTGTTGGCGGACAGCGAGCTGCCCGAAGCGGTGGCTTCCTGCACGATGTTCTGAAACGCGCGGCGAAGACTCGCGACCATCTTGTCGGCTTCGGACGCGACATAGAAATTGTCGGCGCGCGGATATCCGATGCCGGCGGTGAGGTATTCGCCTGTGGTATGCCACCACGCCTGGTCCAACGGCGTCGCGGCGTTGACGTCGGGATCGAAGCCGACGGGCACGTTGAAGCCGCCGTATTTGCCCGCCAACCAATATTGATTGGTCCGCCTGCCCTTCAAGTCGCTGAACTCGACGACGTCGACCCAGTGCGTCGATACGGTTTGCCTGCCGGCGAGATCCGGGCGAACGTCGCGGGTATGCGCGTCGTACGCGAGGGCCGCGATGAAACCTGAATTTTCGCGGCCCTGGAACGGATTGGCCAACGCACCGAAGCCTTCCATATTGAAGATCTGCTGCATCCTCGTCATCACGTTCACGGTATTGTCCGCCGCGATGGTCGCCGGCATGGCGGGTTCGCCGTTGAGGAAAGTGCTGCCGGGCAGATTCTTGTCGTTCCAGGTGTTGGTATCGCCGATGCCGAGAATCACGTTGGTTTGGCAGCTATAGCGGACCGGGTCGTCCCAATCGGTGATGACCGGAAAACCGTCCGCGAGCACGTAGATGTTGGCGGGCGCCATCGTGGTGTATTCGGGAACATTGCCCTGATGTTTCAAATAGCGCAGACCCGCGTAGTACAACTCGCTGACCGAGTCGAACTGTTTCGGCGTTCTGCCGGTCGACATCTGGCCGAATTTGTTGAGGTAATTCATCACGCCGCTGTCGACGACGCCGCCGCCGGTCGCCGCCGAGTCGGCAGGATTGGGGTTGCGGATAGCGACGCCGGTGACCGGATCCCACTCCTGCGCCGCATTGGCGACGGGTGCGCTACCGGGATAATAGGTGTTGGGGCCGATGAATTTTTGGCGCGCGCGCAAAGCGCCGCCATCGCGCGGCAGCGTGTGGTCGTTCAAATAACCGAACACGCTGTAGGTCAGCCGGTTGCTGTATTCCTGCATCAAGCCCTCGGGTTTCCACCCTTGGGAATATTGTTTGCAGAAGGCTTCGACGCGCACGCCCGGGTCGCAGACTTTGACGCGGACGCTCACCTCGTACACCAACTCGCGCTCGCCATTGCGATCGCGCAAAGGATGGATCGCAGGGTCGTAGACCGTCAACGCGCCGCCGGGCGCACCTACGTTGCCGGTCTGGGTGAAATACATTCTGTTGCCGAGCCCGGCGATGCGCATGTTGAACGCGTTGAACGTCGACGGCGTCATGTCGTCGATCTCGCCGCCGTTGTTCAGCGATTTGTTCGGGAAGTTGCCGGTGCCGCCGAAGTTGACCGCTTTTTCCAGCAAGGTTTCGGTCGGCGTGTCCCTGACGCGATAACCGCCGGTCAGCACCAAACGGAACGGGTCGATCGTTTGCGTCACCGCCCAGGACAGAAAGTTACCGCTCCAATGTCCGTTCGTCCGGCAGCGGCCGTCCGCAGTGGTCGCCACGGGATAGAAATACCGGTTCGCCTCGAGGACGTCGTAGCGATAGGCGTAGCACAGGCGCGCATCGAAGTAACCGATGTAGTTACGCGCGGCGTTGAAACCGCCGAGGTTCGCCTGACTGTAGACGGTCGGGAATTCCACCGACGGCGTCAGCACGAGATTGCCCGGCACCGGCGTGCCCAGCGACAAAGGCGACTGCGGGATGTTCACGGCCGAGCGCGCCGGCAGCGAGGACAAGCCGGCCAACAGGCCGATGGACACTGCGGCGCAACCCATGATCGTGCGATGCAAGCGCATCAGCAGCGGATGACGGCGAGCGTCGGTGCGAGAGGCGATATTCGAGGAGAAGGAAGACATGGTCGATTACCTCACCGCAACGGAAGATTGCAGAACGACGAAGGAACGATCGTTGGCGCCCGGGTCGCGGCTACGCGCGGTGACTCGGTAGAAACGTCGTAGTTGGATACCGCCCTGACCGCCGTATTGCGCTTCGTTGGCGCTACGGTTGAGCTGATTGGCGAGAATGTCGGGGAACTCGCCCATGTACTCGACGATGTATTGCGGGCGATTCGCCGGATCGGCGGCGGAAATATTCGGGCTGGTGCGCCAACCCGCGAACCCGGCGTCGAGCCAGCGCTCCTGGTTGGCGGCGGCCGGCGTCGCGCAGATGCCTAGAGCGTTGCAGCCGGCAGCGGGCACCACAATGGCACCGGAGACGAGCGCCTCGGCTTCGCGCAACGCGGCCTCGGCGTTCTGGAAACCGACGCTGCGATCGAGCAGGTTCGAGGTCATGCGCTCTTCGAGCAGCGTGCCGCGCAGGCTTGCCAGCCCCAACAGCGTCATCAGCAACAGCAAGACCAAGACGACGACGAGCGTGGCGCCGCGTTGGAGGCGAGGCGAGCGACCGAAGGCCGCGCGTGCGGCGAGAGAGGAGAATCTGCTCATTGCATGCGATTCCGCAAAGTGACGGTATGCGCGAGATTGCGCTGGATGGGGTTGCCGTCGGTGCCGATGCGATCGCCGCCGGCCATCGTCAACAACACGCGAACGGCCACGACATTGCCCCAATTGCCGACGGCGGCTGCATCGACGTAATTGCCGGTATTGCGCTGAAGATATTGCAGACGCATGTCGTTCACGCCGCCGACGATCTCTTCGTTTCTGGTCGCGGCGCCGCCGACGTTGGTCAGTACTGTGCGGAACAACGATCGACCGCCGGTCTCGTTATTGCCGATGTACCAACGGGACGCCTGTACTTTGACGATGGTCGAGCCCGGGCCGTAGGTGTGGGGCGTGCCGACCCCAGGGCCGCAATTCGTTGGAAAACCGAGGCCTTTCGAGCAATTGCCGGGTGCGCCGGCACCGTCGTTGTGAACGATGGTGGGGTTGACGCCGGGCGACGCGTTGGTGACCTGCAATACCGTCGACTGCAGGAAATCGCAGACCAAGATAATGTCGCCATCGTCCAGCGGGTGATTCGGCGTATTGACCTCGAATGATGCGGCGACGGCGTTGTGGTTGACGACGGTCACACCGCTGATGTTGTCGGCGGATTTGAGTTCGATGGCATCGGTGCCGTTGACGCGACCCCCGATGCCGGCCGCGAACGGGAACGCGCCGCCGTCGTTTTCTTCGTAACCGATGATGGCGTTGGTCCAATTGCTCCACCAGTTGGCTGCGGCGTTGTTCAAGACGTTGGCCGCCGGCAGGTCTTGCGCGCAGGGGTTGCCCGCCGCCTGACGGATATCGCGCGACATCATTTCGAACGAAACGCGGCCCCCTTCCTGCAGGCGCGCCATCGACTCGGTCGCGCGGTAGGTTTGACGGTTGGAAATGAAGATGGCGCTGGCGCTGGCGACGACGACCATGCCGATCACCATGGAAATCATCAACTCGACCAAACTCATGCCGCGGATGCGCGAGCGGGTCTGGAAGCGACGCGGATAGTGGCGATGCGTACTCATTCGACCGGACTCAGATGCGGGAAGTGGTGGTGAAGCTTTGGTTGACGATGCCGCCTGTCGCGCGGGTATCGTCCCATTGCACGACGACCGTGCAGGCATCGACGACGCAATTGATCGAACCGCAAGCGCTGGCGCCGAGATCGCGCTGCATGATCGCGATCCAATTACGTCGATCGTTCTCGGCCAGGGTGCCGGCGGCGGGCGGCGCGCAGGTCATGCCGAGGTTGTAGTCGCCGGCGCGGGCCGCGGCCGGATTGGCGCGCATCGAATCGAGGATCGCGTAGGCGTGCACGACGCCCTGGCTGCGTTCCATCGCGCTCAAGCTGTTCTTCAGCGCGGTGGCTTGCAGCGCGGCGATGCCGAGCAAGCCGATCGCCAAGATCAACACTGCCACCAACACTTCGACCATGCCGACGCCGCGTTGGGCGCGACGCGAACGAAGAGCGCGATGCGGCATCGCGCGGTGTGAACGACCGAAAGTTTTAGTGCTCGGATGTGTCATCGTCAGTTCGCCGAAGGTGTGCAAGCGATGGTCGCCGCGACGGCACCGTTGATCGTCGCGCGGCCGCCGGCCGCGACGCGGATGTCGCGGGCGTTCTGCAGAGGGGTGGCGGTCGGCATGCAAACGCGCAGGGTGCCGGCGAGGAGGTCGTTGGTGTTGTTCCGATAGGCCAGGCCGTCGGAGCGGAAGATCACGCGGTTGTTCGGCATATTGGTGGAGACCGCCAGCATCGGCGCCTCGATGTTGCCGAAGCGGACCAGTTCGCCGGCATCGGGGACATTGTTGTTGTTGCGGTCGTTGAAGACGGCCCAGCCCGGCCAGGGACTGCCGCCGTTGCAAGCCGCCCCAGCGGTGCTGGAACAGAAAATCACGCGGCGATTGGCGCGCACGGCTTCGGCGCGGGCCAATTGCAGGCCGCCGAGGATTTCGTTGGCGTTGCCGGTGATGCGGCTGGCGTTCACGACGGCGGTGATTTGCGGCAAGGCGATCGCGGTCAGGATCGACATCACGACCAGCACGACGACCAGTTCGACGATGCTGAAGCCTCCGGCGCGGTTCGCGATGGCATACCGCCCTTCGCGGCGGCGGCGGTCGCTGTAGCGGCAGTCGCTGAAGCGTTCGTAATGAGATCGCATGTCGGCTCCCTTATCGATGGCGGCCAGCATAGGCGGGGGTTCGCGAGGGCACCAGCGCATGGCCGATGGGCGGCCGGCGCAGACGCATAAGCGGCACCCCCTGCCCCGAAGACGTCCCGCAGGGCATGATGATGCCCCCCATCCCGAGCGTCGCATGGCCTCTTCGCCCCTCCCGCACACGCCGCTCGACAGCCTTTGGCAGGGGCGCGTGATCATTTGGGTGCTGCTCGCGGGCGAGGGCCTCGCGACGGTGTTGACGCTGGCGTCCGACGAGCCGCAAGGGCGCTGGGTTCGATTCGGTTTGCTCTCGTTGCTGGTGCAGTGGATCGCCTTGCTCACGCTGGGCGGTCTGTATGTGCTGCGTCGGACTCTGCGGCGGCGGCGGCCGCAGACGGTCGCCTACGTCGCCCTGGGCATGCTGGTGTTCGTCGCGCTGGCGGTGGTGCATCTGTTTTGGTGGACGGTCGGCATGTCCGGCGGATGGTCGGTCGAGCGCGGCGACATCCTGCTGCGCAGTGTGGGGATCGCGCTGGTGGTGGGTTGGCTGGGACTGGCGGCCTTCCAGAACCATTGGAACGCGCGCCAACTCGCCGTACGCGCCAAACAAGCCGAACTCAGCGCGTTGCAAGCGCGAGTGCGCCCGCATTTTCTGTTCAACACGCTCAACACCGGCGCCGCTTTGGTGCATTTGCGGCCGGACGAAGCCGAGCGCCTGCTGCTGGATCTGGCCGATCTGTTTCGCGCCGCGTTGGGCGGCCCGCGCGAAATTCCGTTGGAAGAAGAACTGGCGCTGATCCGCCGTTATTTGGAAATCGAATCGCTGCGGTTCCGCGACCGTCTGCGCATGCGATGGACGCTGCCCGATGCGCTGCCGGACGTTCGCGTGCCGACGCTGTCGATCCAGCCGTTGGTGGAGAACGCGATCAAGCACGGCATCGAACGCATCCCCGGCGGCGGCGAAGTGTCGATCGCCGTCGTCGCCGACGACGACGAGGTGCGGATCGTGATCGAGAACCCCTATCCGGTCGATAGCGACGTGACCGCGCGCGGCCACAACGTCGGCCTACCGGCGTCGGCCGCGCAAATCGAAGCGTTCACCGAGGGCCGCGGCGGTATCGAGGCGCGCGCGGCGGACGGCGTGTTCACCGCCATCGTGCGCTTGCCGATGCCGGGGTGAGCATCCCCCGCGCACGGCCGCGATGCCGCGGCGCGGTGAAATCGACGCGCGATCAGGCCACGACTTCGTAGCAGGGTCGATATTGGCCCGAAATCTTCATCCGCCGCTGCTCGACGAACGCGCGCAACAACGCGTCGAGCGACTGCATGATGGAAGGATCGCCGGAAATGCGGAATGGGCCATGCGCTTCGATCCGGCGCAAACCGTCTTCCTTCACGTTGCCGGCCACGATGCCCGAAAACGCGCGGCGCAGATCCGCCGCCAATTCGTGCGGCTTGCGGCCGTGATGCAGATCGAGCGCCGCCATCGCCTCGTGGGTCGGGATGAAGGGCTGTTGGAACGCGAGCGGAATTTCCAGCGACCAATTGAAGAAGAACGAGTCTTTCTCGGCGATGCGGTATTCGCGCACTTTGCGGATACCGGCGGCCATGCGCTTGGCGACCTTGTCCGGGTCGGCGACGATGATTTCGTAACGCGAGGCCGCATCGTCGCCGAGCGTCAGACGAATGAACTTGTCGATCTGTTCGAAATACGGCGCGGCGCTGGTCGGGCCGGTGAGAATGAAGGGGAACGGCAGTTTCGCGTTTTCCTCGCGCAGCAGAATGCCGAGCAAATACAGAATCTCTTCCGCCGTGCCCACGCCGCCCGGAAACACGATGATGCCGTGGCCCATGCGCACGAAGGCCTCGAGGCGTTTCTCGATGTCCGGCATGATCACCAAGTGATTGACGATCGGGTTCGGCGATTCCGCGGCGATGATGCCGGGCTCGGTGATGCCGATGTAACGCATGCGGCGGTGACGCTGTTTGGCGTGCGCGATCGTCGCGCCCTTCATCGGCCCCTTCATCGCGCCCGGGCCGCAACCCGTGCAGATATCCAAACCGCGCAGACCGAGGTCGTAGCCGACTTGCTTCGTGTAGAGATATTCCTCGCGATTGATCGAGTGCCCGCCCCAACACACCACGAGAT
>JAGNNB010000005.1 GCA_017990865.1 Lysobacteraceae bacterium | reverse complement strand
ATCCATCTCAACGAACGCGAGTGCTCCGCGCAGCGGCGTTATCAGAAAGTGCTGGAGGAATCGCCCTCGCCGTTTCTCACGCCGGAACTGCGCGAGGCGATGGGCGCGGCGGCGGTGATGGCGGGGCGCGCGATCGATTACCAGAATGCGGGCACGGTGGAATTCATCGTCGGCCAGGATGGACGGTTTTATTTCATGGAGATCAACACGCGGCTGCAGGTAGAGCATCCCGTGACCGAGTACGTGACTGGGCTCGATCTGGTCGAATGGCAGTTACGCGTGGCGGCCGGCGAACCGCTGCCGAAAGCGCAGCATGAGATCGCGCAGCGCGGCCACGCCATCGAAGTGCGTCTGTACGCCGAAGACCCGGAAGCCGGTTTCTTGCCGGGCTCGGGCAAACTCGCGCGCTTGCGTCTGCCCGCGCCCGACGCGCATACGCGCATCGACGGCGGTGTGATCGAAGGCGATACCGTCACCATCTTTTACGACCCGATGATCGCCAAATTGATCGTCTGGGACGACAACCGCCCGCGCGCGCTGGCGCGGCTGCGCGATGCGCTGGCGCAATGCGCGATCGAAGGGCCGAAATCGAATATCGCCTTTCTCGAACGCCTGGTGCGCCATCGCGAGATCGTCGACGCCACGATCGACACCGGCACGCTGGATCGCGATCTCGATGCGTTCATGCCCAAACCCGCGGCCCCCGCGCAGGCGCGCATCGCGCGCGCCGCCGCTGCGGTCGCGACCTTGCTGCATGAGGAAGCGCGTACCCGCGAGGCCGCCGCGGCGAGCGACGACCCCGGCTCGCCCTGGGCGCGGGCCGACGGTTGGCGTCTGGGACACGCCGGTCATCGGCGTTTGGTATTGGACGACGGCAGCGAAAAACGCACGCTGCTCGCGCACGGCAGCGGCGGCGATTACCGCATCGACGACGACGGCGAGACGATCGAAGCGCTCGGCGCGCGTCTGGAGGCCGATGGCGCGCTGTCTCTGCGTTTGAACGGCGAGAGTCGGCGACTGCGCGTGGACATCGACGATGCGGGCGCGCTGCCGCGCGTCGCTCTTCACGACGGCGAGCGGCGTTGGCGGTTCGTGCGCGAACCGGCCTACCGCCCCGCCGACGAAGCGGGCGCGAGCGCCGGCGATCGCGTCCTGGCGCCGATGCCCGGTCGCATCGTGCTGATCAAAACGAACGTCGGCGACACGGTCGAAGCGCAACAAGAGGTGTTGGTGATGGAAGCGATGAAAATGGAGCTGACGCTGAAAGCGCCGCGTGCGGGCGTGATCGCCGAGATTCGCGTCGGCGTGGGCGATTTCGTCGAAGCGGACGCGGCGCTGGTGGTGATGGGAGACGCGGCATGAAGCGCGCGACGAGGTGCGTGTTGCTGCTCGCAGCCGCGTGGCTGTTGGCCGGTTGCGTCACCTTCGAATTCGCGCCGACCGAAAAACTCGGCTGCGACCCCGCGCTCGCGGGCGCATGGCGCGGCGAAAGCGCCGCGGGCGAACGCAAGACGACGGCGATGCTCGACGACCAATGCATGTTGACCGGCACCGACGAAAACGGCGCCACCGAAACCTATCGTTTGCGCACGACGGAATACGACGGCGCCCGCTACGTGGTGGTGGAAGAAGGCAAGCCGGCGACGATCTCCGACCGCGACGGCAACACCGTCGAAACCTGGCCCGGCACGCGCGTGCAATTGCTGCGCTATCGCCTCGACGGCGACCGCCTGCAACTCTGGGCGGCCGATGCTCGCGTCGCGGAAACCTTGGACATTCGCGGCGTCGGCGTACACAGCGACGCCATGCGCGACCCGAAAACCGGCAAGCCGATCGCGAGCATGGTGCCCAGCAGCATTTACCTCAGCGGGAAGCGCAAGCGTCTCGCGGCGCTGCTGCGCGAACACGGCGACATCCTGTATTCGGACATGGCGCCGGACAAGGCGCTGGTGTTGCTGCGCGTCGCGGAAGGCGCGTCGCCGTGACCGACGACGTTCGCATCGTCGAAGTCGGCCCGCGCGACGGACTGCAGAACGAAAAGACGCTGATTGCGGCGTCCGCGAAAATCGAATTGATCGATCGCTTGTCCGCCACCGGGCTGCGCAGCGTCGAAGCCACCAGCTTCGTCAGCCCGAAATGGGTGCCGCAATTGGCCGATGCGGCCGAGGTCTACGTCGGCATCGCGAAATGTCCGGGCGTGCGCTATCCGGTGCTGGTGCCGAACGAGCAGGGTTACGAACGCGCGCGCGCCGTCGGCGTGGACGAGATCGCGGTGTTCACCGCCGCCTCGGAAGCGTTCAACCGCAAGAACATCAACGCCTCGATCGAAGAATCGCTCTCTCGCTTCGTACCGGTACTCGAACGCGCGCGGGCCGACGGCGTCGCCGTGCGCGGCTATGTCTCCACCGTGCTCGGTTGCCCGTATCAGGGCGAAGTGCCGCTGACCGACGTGGTGCGCGTGTCCAAGGCGCTGCACGCGATGGGCTGCTACGAGATTTCGCTCGGCGACACCATCGGCGTCGGTACGCCGGGCAAGGCCGCGGCGATGCTGCGCGCGGTGGCGGCCGAGGTGCCGATGTCGGCGCTGGCGGTGCATTTCCACGACACCTACGGCCAAGCGCTGGCGAACGTGCATGCCTGCCTGGAGGAAGGCGTGCGCGTGGTGGATGCGGCGGTGTCCGGCGCGGGCGGCTGCCCCTACGCCAAAGGCGCCACCGGCAACGTCGCCACCGAGGACGTGGTCTACATGCTGCATGGCCTGGGGCTGTGGACCGGTGTGGATTTGGCCGCTTTGGCGGCTGTCGGTCGTTGGCTGGCGCAGTTGCTCGGCCGCGAAAGCGGCAGTAAGGTGAGCCGGGCCATGTTCGCTCAAGACGATCAATCCCCCCAGGACGGCGGCCGCGCATGACCCCACCTCACGCGGCAGTTCCGTCGGACACCGCCCCGTCCGACTCCGCTCAGGCCGCGACCGGCTCGACGGACTCGCCGGGCACGACGGACACCCTCGCCGCGCTCGAGCGCGCGCAACTCGACCCCGCGCTGACGGCCGAGACCCGCGCCCTGCTCGCCCAAGCCGAAGCGGCCTTGCGTACCGCTGCGACCGAAACCGAATCCGAACGCCTGCGCTACACCGCGCTGTTCGACGCCGTGCCCGATCCGGTCAGCATCATCGATTGGGACGGCACCGTGCTGGATCTGAACAAGGCCGGCATGAAGGCCTACCGCCGAACGCGCGAGGAAGTCGTCGGCCAGCCGATCGAAGTGCTGAACCCCGACTTGCCGCAGGACCACATGGTGCCGGTGTGGGAAGCGCTCAGCCGCGGCGAGACCTACGTGGTCGAAGTCGCCAACATGCGCGCCGACGGCAGCCGCTTCCCGGTGGAAGTGCATTCGGCGGGCTTCGAATACAAAGGCAAGAAGCGCATCGTCGCGGTCGCCCGCGACCTCAGCACACGTTGGCAGGCCGAGACCCGCTACCGTCTGCTGTTGGAATCCATCGACGTCGGCGTGATCCTGTTCGATCGCGACATGCACGTGATCACCGCCAACCCCGCCGCTCACCGCACGGTCGGCGGCGAAGTCGGGCAAAGCATCCACGAACTGTTGCGACCGGAGGATTGGAAGATCGTCGACGATCACGGCCGGCCGCTGTCGTTCCACGAATGGCCGACCACGCGCGCGCTGGAAAGCGCGCAGGTCATCAGCAACACCGTGATCGGTCTGTACCACCTGCCGAGCCGGCGGATGTCGTGGATTTCGCTCACCAGCGTGCCGGTATTCCAGGCCGACGGCACCCAACCGCAGTTCGTGTTCGCGATGTTCAGCGACGTGACCGCGCTCAAACGCGACAACGTGTTGTTCGACCGCGCGCAGGGCCTGGCCCGCATCGGCGGTTGGGAATGGGATCGCGGCCGCAGCCGGCTGTATCTCACCCATGAAGCGCAGCGCATTCTAGGTCGCTCGCCCTCGCCGCAAACCATCGAAGATTTGTTGGCGGGCGTGTACGGCCCCGATCAAACGATACTGCGCACCGCATTCGAACGCCTGATCGAAACCGGCGGCGGTTTCGACCTGGAGCTGCAGTACGTGCGCAGCGATCGTCTCGCCTGCTGGATCCGTGTGATCGGCGAAGCCGACACCGCCGACCCGGGCACCTCGCGCATCGTCGGTACGCTGCAGGACATCACCGAACGCAAACACGCCGAAGAAACGCTGCGCGTGCAGGCGCGCACCGACCCGCTCACCGGCCTGCTCAATCGCGACGCGATTCTGGTGGAGTTGGAACAGCGCCTGCTGGACCCAGCGCAGGCGAAGGTCGCCGTGCTGTACGTCGATCTCGACCGCTTCAAAGTGGTGAACGACGTCCTGGGTCATTCCGCGGGCGACGAGTTGCTCGCCGCCGCCG
Organism: Lysobacteraceae bacterium; assembly: GCA_017990865.1. GTDB lineage: Bacteria > Pseudomonadota > Gammaproteobacteria > Xanthomonadales > Xanthomonadaceae > Lysobacter_I. The sequence continues at coordinate 17,238 of JAGNNB010000005.1, read as the reverse complement.
CACAACGCATCGCGCGCGCGGTCGGCGACGAAGGCGCGATCGCGCGTTTCGGCGGCGACGAATTCCTGGTGATCTGCAGCGCCGGCGACGACGCCGAGCGCCCGGGCCGCATCGCCAACGCGATCCTCGATTCCCTGCGCGAAAGTTTCCGCTTCGACAGCGAAGAATTCGCCATCACCGCCAGCATCGGCGTCGCCATCGCGCCGGGCGACGGCGAACGCCCGCAGACCTTGATCCAAAACGCCGATGCCGCGATGTACGACAGCAAGCGGCGCGCGCGTAACGCATGGCAGGCGTTCACGCCCGCGCTGGCGCAGACGCAGGCGGATCGCCTCTGGATGGAAACGCATTTGCGGCGCGCCGCCGACAACGGCGAATTCCATTTGGTGTACCAGCCGCAGGTGGATCTGCTGCGCGGCCGTATCGTCGCCGCCGAAGCCTTGATTCGCTGGCAAAACCATTCGCTCGGCGAACTCCGGCCCGACCGTTTCATCAGCCACGCCGAAACCACCGGCGACATCGTGCGCATCGGCAGTTGGGTGCTGCGCGAAGCCTGTCGCCAGGTCGCGCGCTGGCGCGATGCGGGCTTGGGCATCGTGCGCGTCGCGGTGAACGTGTCCTATCGCCAATTCATCGGCGAGGATCTCGCCGAAACCGTGCGCCGCATCCTCGACGAATTCCAATTGCCCGGCGCGGCCCTGGAATTGGAATTCACCGAACGCGTGCTGATCGAAGACGCGCCGGACACGCTGCGCACCTTCGCCGACCTGCGCGGCATGGACGTGGTGCTGACCATCGACGATTTCGGCGAAGGCTACAGCGCGCTGAATTATCTGCGCCGGTTGCCGATCCACGGCTTGAAGCTCAGCCAGTTGTTCGTGGCCGGCGTGCCCGGCAATCCGTCCGACGTGGCGGTGTGCCAAGCGGTGGCCGGCATCGCGCGCAGTTTGAATCTGGGCCTCGTCGCCGAGGGCGTGGAATCCGAAGCGCAGCGCCAGTTCCTGCTGCGCTTGGGCGTGCCGATCGGCCAAGGCTTTTTGTTCGCACCGGGTTTGAAGCCCGACGATTTCGCGCGTCGGCTCGAAGCCGGCGGTTTGCATCCTTTGGCCGAGCGCTATCCCCCGCATGACTGAACCGACATTCGCGATCAGCCCGATCGAGATCAGCCCGACTGAAATCGGCCCGATCGAAATCCGCCCGATCGAAGCACGCGACGATGCCGCCGTCGCCGCGATCATCCGCGCGGTGATGCCGGAATTCGGCGCCATCGGCTGCGGGTTCGCGATCACCGACCCCGAAGTGGATTGGATGTCGAAGGCCTACGCCGAATCGCGCTCGGCGTATTTCGTGGTCGAACGTCGGCTCGGCGATGGTACGCACCTCGTCGAAGGCGGCGGCGGCGTTGCGCCGCTGGTCGGCGGCGATGAAGATGTCTGCGAGCTGCGCAAAATGTATTTTCTGCCGGCATTGCGCGGCCTGGGCGCGGGCGCCGCGCTGATGGCGCGCTGCCTCGACGCCGCGCGCGCGGCCGGGTTCCGACGCTGCTATCTCGAAACGCTGACCGGCATGGACGCGGCGATGAAACTCTACGAACGCAGCGGGTTTCGTCGCATCCCGCAGGCGATGGGCGCCACCGGGCATGGCGGCTGCAATACGTTTTATCTGTTGGATTTATAGGGTGCGCTCATAGGGTGCGCTTGAGCGCACCATGCCCTCCGTCGCGCGAGTCGGTTCGGTACTCCGAGGCGCACTCTATGCGAGTGTGATTTTCGACATGTTCAGCGGAGCTTCGCTCCGCTCTACGGCGGGTCTTTATCGGAGCTACGCTACGCTCCGCTCTACGTGGGGTTCGTTGATATCTTCAGCGAAGCTGCGCTCCGCTCTACGTCTCGGGTTTAAGATTGCTTCTTCTTCATTCACGGCTCCATCGTTATGCGCACGGAAGGCACGCTCAGAAATTGGAACGACGACCGCGGTTTCGGTTTCGTCGTCACCTCCGAAACCAAGCAGGACGTATTCGTCCATATTTCGTCGTTTCCGGAGACCGGGCGCCGCCCGCAGGTCGGCGAGCGATTGGCGTTCTCGATCGAAACCGACCACGACGGCAAGAAACGCGCGGTTGCGGTGAGTTTTCTCGATCCGCCGTCCGCCGCCGCGCTCGCCGCGATGCGCAACGCACCGCGAGCCACGCCGGCCTCGCGCCCCGCGAACACCGCATCGCGACATACGCGACGCCCTCGCACGGATCGGCACGGGTCGGAACGCCGCGCACGGCCGCGCGAAGGCGCGTTCGGTCGTCTCGGCGGCTTCGCGATCTTGTTGGCGGCGGTCGGCGCCGTCGGTGCGATCCTGCAACGCGACGCGATCGAAACCTATCTGCCGTGGTCGGTCGAACCCGCACCCGTTTCCTACGCGCCGAACGCGACTGTGCCGAACGCGGCCGTTCCGGACGCGACCGCATCCACCGTGACGCCCCCCGCGACTGCGCCGTCTTCGCCGGCCCCCATCGCCGCCGCGCCCGCCGCAACGATGCCCGCCGCTTCGTCGTTTTCCGAGCCGGCCGACACCGGCTTCCGCTGCGACGGCCGCACCCACTGCTCGCAGATGACCTCCTGCGCCGAGGCCCGGTATTTCCTCAACAACTGCCCCAACGTGCAAATGGACGGCAACGGCGATGGCGAGCCCTGCGAACAGCAGTGGTGCAATTGAGCAACCTCCGCACGATTCGTAGGCACGGCGCGCCGTGGATGGCCCGCGCGGATCGAGCGCGCAAGCGCATGATCGAGCGGGACCCAGTGCGGGCATGGGCCGAACTTGCGACGCCCGAACCACGCCACGATGGCGTCGTTCGAGCCTCCTGAAAGGCCGATGCCCGCGATCGGCTAAAATCTCAAATCAATCGCGCCTCCAAAGGATTCATCATGCAACTTTCCGACGTTCGCGCCATCGTCACCGGCGGCGTTTCCGGTCTCGGCTTCGCCACCGCCAAGCGTCTGGTCGCCGGTGGCGGCAAGGTCGCCTTGTTCGACGTCAACGACGAGAAAGGCGCGGCCGCCGTGGGCGAACTGGGCGAGGCCAATGCGCGCTATTTCCGCACCGACGTGACCGACGAAGCGGGCGTGGATGCGAACGTCGCCGCTGCCGCCGAATTTCTGGGTGGCTTGAACGTCGCGATCAACTGCGCGGGCATCCTCGGCGCCGGCCGCGTGCTGGGCAAGGACGGCCCGATGCCGTTGTCGCAATTCCAAACCACGGTGATGGTGAACTTGATCGGCAGCTTCAACGTCGCCAAGGCCGCGGCCGCGCGCATGCAGCACAACACGCCGAACGACGAAGGCGAGCGCGGCGTGATCGTCAACACCGCTTCGGTCGCGGCATACGAAGGTCAGATCGGCCAAGCGGCGTATTCGGCCAGCAAGGGCGGCGTGGTCGGCATGACCTTGCCGATGGCGCGCGAATTCGCGCGTTTCGGCATCCGCGTGATGACCGTCGCGCCCGGTATTTTCTGGACGCCGATGGTGGACGGCATGCCCGAAGCCGTGCAGCAATCGTTGGCGGCGTCGATCCCCTTCCCTTCCCGTCTGGGCTGGCCCGAAGAATTCGCCGACCTTGTCGGCTACATCCTCGGCAACGTCTACCTCAACGGCGAAACCATCCGCCTCGACGGCGCGACGCGGTTGGCGCCGAAGTAGGGCCGGGAATCGGGAATGGGCAATCGGGAATCGTAAAAAGCGAAGCCCGACCACACCCACGCCCCCGAAATCTTGCTTCTACGATTCCCCATTCCCCATTCCCCATTCCCGGTTCCCAACATGAAAGCCTACGACATCAAAAAAGGTAACGTCGTCGAACACAACGGCGGCGCGTATCAAATCCGCGACATCGAACGCAGTTCGCCGCAGGGTCGCGGCGGCAACGTGAAATATCGCTTCACGATGTACAGCGTGCCCGGCGGCAATAAACTCGATCTCAGCGTCGGCGCCGAAGACGATTTGAAGGAAGTCGATCTCGCGCGGCGTCAAGCGACGTACTCGTACAAAGACGGCGATGCGTTCGTCTTCCTCGACGACGAAGACTTCACGCCGTACATGCTGGATGCCGATGTGGTCGGCGACGACGCCGGTTATATCTGCGACGGCCTCACCGGCTGTTACGTGCAGATCATCGACGACGCGCCGGTCGGCCTGCAGTTGCCGCAAAGCGTGGTGTTGGAAGTGATCGACACGCCGCCGGAACTCAAGGGCGGCACCGCGACCAAGCGCCCCAAACCCGCCAAGCTCAACACCGGCCTCGAAATTCAGGTCCCCGAGTACATCGGCAACGGCGAAAAAGTCTGGGTGAACACTGTCACCGGCGAATTCGCCGGCCGCGCGGACTGAACGAATGAAGATCGCACTCACGACGATGCTATGGCGCGCATCGCTCGCATCCGCGCTGCTGTCCTGCGCCCTCTGCGCAGCGGCCGAGAATCCGTTTTCGAACTTCGACGACCCGCGCCCCGAAGGCCGACTGAGCCTGCGCGAACGTTCGCACTGCGAAGTGCCGGACGATCCGCAAGCGCGTTGGTGCGACTACCCGCACGAAATTCGCGCATTCACCGAACGACGCGAAACCTGCGACCACTTCCGCGGCGAATCCTGGCCCGATGGCGACGAACCTTGGGCGATCGAGCGTCGCGAACAATTGATCAAAGGCATGCGCGACGGCTGCACCGGAACCGACGCCGAACTCGCGCGACTCCGCGCGAAATACCGCGACGACGCGGAGCTCGCGAAATTGCTGGGCGAATTCGAGACCTCCGTCGAACCGTAACCCGCATTCGCGGCGACCGATTCGAAATGCTCGAATAAGAAACTCAAGAAACCATCTGTGGGAGGCCCGGAAGGGCCGATCGCAACCCCCAAGAAACTCGACTGTGGGAGGCCCGGAAGGGCCGAACTACGAAGCGGGACGCTCAACAGCCGCAGGCGCGGCATCCTTTCCACGGCGCTTTCATCGCTATCGCGGGCCGGCCCGGAAGGGCCGAATGTAAAAACCCCAAGAAACTCAACTGTGGGAGGCCCGGAAGGGCCGAAGAACGAAGCGGGAAGTTCAACAGCCGCAGGCGCGGCATTCTTTCCAAGGCGCTTTCATCGCTATCGCGGGCCGGCATCGGCTAATCGCGCTTGCTCACCCATTTCCTCGCCATGCGGGCGATGGAAGGGTCGATGCTCGCGTCGTCGAGTAAGCCCGCGATCTCGCGCCACGCCAGATCGTGCGATTCGTCGCTGATCGCGAAGGCTTCGCTGCCGGTCGCACGCACCACGTAACGCACGTCGTAATGCCAGTGGCCCGGCACCTCGCCGCGCTCGGGAATCCAGTGCCGGTCGAGGTCGAAGGTCTCCGGCTCCACGCGCAAATCGGTCAGCCCCGATTCTTCCTCCGCCTCTTTCAGCGCGACCGCCGCCAAATCGCGGTCGCCGTCGGCGTGCCCGCCGAGTTGCAGCCAGCGGTCGAGTTTGCGGTGATGCGTCATCAGCAACCGCGTCCCGGCGCGATCGACCAACCACGCGGAGGCGGTGAAGTGGCCGGCGAGGCGCGCGCGCAGGAAGGGGTCGGGCAGCTCCGGCCGATCGACTTCCGCAAGTAAGGCGTCGAACAGCCGTGCGACCTCGGCTTCGTCGGGCCAACGAACGGCATAAGTGGCGAATCCCTGCGAGAGCGAGGCGAACGAATTGATGGAAGTCATGCTGCAGCGCGTCACGGCGGGCGGAGATGGAATTATGCCGTCGATCCCGGCCATCGCCGCTGCCCGCGCTTGTGCCGACGCGGCGGGCCGGGTATGGTCGCCCAGTTCCGGCCTCCGCCGCCGGCCTTCAACATTGCTAGGGGATGGTCAATGCTCTTTTGGCGCGTGAAGCCGCTCGACAAAATCATCGAGACGGCAGAAAAGAAAGCTCTCAAACGCCAGCTCGGCGCCTTCCAACTGACGATGCTGGGCATCGGTGCGATCATCGGTACGGGTATCTTCGTACTGACCGCCGAAGCCGGCCAGAAAGCCGGTCCGGCGATGATGGTCGCGTTCGTGATCGCGGCGATCGTCTGCGCCCTGGCCGCGCTGGCCTACTCCGAATTGGCGTCGATGATCCCGGTGTCGGGTTCGGCATACACCTATACCTATGGCGTGCTTGGTGAAGGCTTGGCCTGGACCGTCGGTTGGGCCCTCGTGCTTGAGTACGCGATCGCCGCAGGCGCAGTGGCGGTGGGCTGGTCCGGTTACATGAACGGGCTTCTGGCCAGCGCCGGGGTCGAATTGCCCACCTTCCTGAAGACAGGCCCGTTGGATGGCGGCGGCTTCAATGTGCTCGCCTTTCTCATCTCATTGGTGGTGACCTTCCTGTTGGTGATCGGTACGTCCAAATCGGCGAAGGTCAATGCCTTCCTGGTGTTGATCAAGGTCGCCGCGCTGACGATGTTCGTCGTGATCGCCGTACCGGCCGCCAAGGACGTGAATTTCGAACCGTTCTTCCCGACGGGTTGGGGCACTCCGATGGGCGGTGTCGGCGTACTCGGCGCAGCAGCCTCGATCTTCTTCGCTTATGTCGGCTTCGATGCTGTCTCCACAGCCGCTGAAGAAACGGATAACCCGAACCGCAACATCCCGATCGGTCTCATCGGTTCGCTCGTGGTTTGCACCGTGTTCTATTTGTTGGTGGGTTACGGCGCCGTCGGCTCGATCGGTGCGCAGCCCATGTTCGACGCGAACGGCGTCGCCATCCACCCGGGCACCCCGGAACTGGCCGCCGCCTGCGCCGGTAGCGATGCGCTGGTGTGCAGCAAGGAACCTCTGGCGCACGTCCTCAAGATGTTGGGCTTCGCCAGTTGGGGCAACATCATCGGCCTCGCCGCAGCGTTGGCGCTGCCCTCGGTGATCCTGATGATGATCTACGGCCAGACCCGCATCTTCTTCACGATGTCCCGCGATGGCCTGCTGCCGGGAATCTTGTCGAAAGTGCACCCGCGCTTCCACACTCCGCACGTGGTCACGATCATCACCGGCATTTTCGTCTCGCTGTTCGCGGCGATGTTCCCGGTGGGCATCCTGGCCGACATCTCGAACTCCGGTACGCTTTTCGCGTTCATGGCCGTCGCCGCCGCGGTGATGATCCTGCGCGTGAAAGATCCCGGTCGCCGTCGTCCGTTCCGCACACCGATGGTGTGGCTGGTGTGCCCGCTGGCGATCCTCGGCTGTCTGCTGCTGTTCGTGAACCTCTCGCTCTACACGATCTCGATGTTCTTCGGCTGGGCGATCATCGGTTTCATCGTGTATGGCCTGTACGGCTATCGTCACAGCGACCTCGCGCGCGGCCTGACCGCGCCGCACGGCGAGACGCTGCCGCCGGAACCGCCGTTCCACGAAGGCCCGCAAGCCTGACCGCGGCGTTCGACGTCGCACACGAAAACGGCGCGGTCACCCGCGCCGTTTTTCTTTGTTCGAAACCGGAAGCGAGACTTACGGCTTCTTCGCCCAAGCGCTGCACCAGCCTTTCGGCACCACGCTGTTCTTCGGGAAGATGCTGCACGGGCCGGTGGCGGCGCCCTTCGCGCCTTTGTAGAGGTTGCAGTTGGCGCAACTGCTGCCCGGTTTGAACGCGGCGTGCTTCACGGCGGCGGCGTTCTCGGTGTAGGCCAAGGCTTTCGCCATCGGGTCGGTCAACGCCAATTTCGGCAACGCCTTCGCAGCGGGCGCGGCGGCTGGCGCGGCGGCATTCGCGTTCAATCCGCTGAGCGCGAGAGGCGCGGCGGCCGCGGCGACGACGGCGGTGGTCAGGAAACGGCGGCGGGAGGCATCGTGGCTCATCTGGCTGGGTACCTGTGGGTGGGAGATCGACCGGCATTATCCTCCGCGACACCCGCGAGGATATTTGCGCTCGATCAAATCCCTGCGCCACGTTCACCAGTAACGCGAAACCGATGCCGCCGCCCTCTAGAATGCGCGGCATGAACACCTCCACGCCGCCCTACGACACCGCGCGCCTCGCCGTTTTGGCCGAGCAGATCATCGTCAACGTCCGCGAACTGGCCGTCGCCGGTTGGACGCCCGCCACCAGCAGCAACTTCTCGCAGCGCTTGGACGATCGCCACGCGGCCATCACCGTCTCCGGCCGCGACAAGGGCAAGCTCACGCCGGCCGACATCATGGTGGTGGATTTCGACGGCCGCGCCGTCGGCAGCGACCATCGCCCGTCCGCGGAAACCCTGCTGCACACCCAGCTTTACCGGCGCTTCGCCGACATCGGCTGCGTGCTGCACACGCATTCGCACAACCAGACCGTGGCCTCGCGGCTGTACGGCGAGGCGGGCGCAATGCGGCTGGAAGGCTACGAACTGCTCAAAGCCTTCGCCGGCAACCACACCCACGAGGCCGCAATCGATCTGCCCGTGCTGCCCAATACCCAGGACATGCCGTTTCTCGCCGCGCAGGTGGAAACGCTGCTCGACGCCGGCCCGCAGTGGGGCTATCTGATCGACGGCCACGGCCTCTACGCCTGGGGCCACGACATGGCCGAAGCGCGGCGGCATCTGGATGCGTTCGAGTTCCTGATCGGCTGCGAACTCGACCTGCGCCGGCTGCGCGGCTGAACGCATCGCTCCTCTCATACCCGCGTTCGTAGGAGGGCCTTCAGGCCCGATCCATCCAATCCGCGAAAACCGTCGGGCCTAAGAGCCTGTTCAATATCTTCATACGCATTGTCTGAGCACATGGAAATGCGCCGCTTCTGTGCGTCGGCTTGAGATCATTCCCTCCCTTTCGCGAAGCGAAGGGGAGGGTTAGGGAGGGGTTGTGAACGCCATTTCGGCCTTTCTCACCCCCTCCCAACCTCCCCCTGCGCTACGCGCAAGGGGAGGAGATCGCTCCCGAAAGATGTTGAACATGCTCTAAGGAAGGTCTGAATAACGCGGCGCTCTGGGCGAAAGCCGGGGCCCAGCTCCTCAGTAAACTATTCATAAGGCTGGATCCCGGCTTTCGCCGGGATGACGGCGGTGAATGATTCAGGCCTTCCCTAAAGGCCCTCCTACGGTCGCCTCGCATTCGCGTTTTCCGACGGCGGCGTTGATCGTCCAATCACCCGGCCCCATCATGACCGCCATCGTTTCTCACATCGGATCCCCCGCATGAGCCGCCTGCGCATCTTCGCCGACGACCGCCCCGACGCCCCGCTTTCCGTCGCCCACGACCACGCCGAGATCGCCGCCGAACTGGCGAAGCTGGGCGTCGATTTCGAACGCTGGGACGCCGCCGCGCCAATCGCCCCCGGCGACGCGCCGGAGACCATCATCGCCGCCTATCGCGCCGACATCGACCGCATCAGCGCCGAGCGCAATTTCACCACGATCGACGTGGTGAGCATCGCGCCCGATAACCCGAACCGCGAAGCGATGCGTCAGAAATTCCTCGACGAGCATTACCACGAGGAGGATGAAGTCCGCTTTTTCGTCGCCGGCTCCGGCCTGTTCGACCTGCGCATCGACGGCAAGGTCTACGAAGTGCTATGCGAAGCCGGCGATTTGATTTCCGTGCCCGACAAAACCACGCACTGGTTCGATATGGGCCCGGAACCCAGCTTCGTCGCCATCCGCTTCTTCCAGCAACCCGACGGCTGGGTGGGGCATTTCACGGGGACGGAGATTGCGCAGAGGTTTCCGCGGTACGAATGAAGCAATGCGCTCAGTCGTTACCGTATCTGTGATGGCAGTGCAGGAGAATGCGGGACAGTGCATAGCCGGACCAGGTCTGTGAGATAGTTTTCTTTAACGCCACACATAGCGTCGCACAGAACAAACTTAGACTGGCATATGACCTCAGCATGCTTGCTAGGGATACTTAGCCACCCGAAGTCTATTCTGAACGGACACGCTCCTGATGCTTTAAGCAACGACTCAAAACAGATGAGACTATGATGAAAAATAAACTGATCCCAGATTATGAAGTTCTAGATCAAAACGCACTTTCAGATCTACTGTTAATTATGGCGATGAACGTTGAAGAGTCGATGATTACAGCGGGCGCCACCCCAGGAAAAGACTATAGCCATCTCGATCTTTATAAACTAGCCGCACCATTCGCTCTAGAAATTTTCAAAAGTCGAGATGACACGACCTTTTTCACCACATCACGCTCCAGCTAATGAGATGTGAGATCTGTCAGGCAATTGAGCACTCATCAGCAATACAGAAATTGTATTTCGGGCAACCACAAATGCAATTACACTTGGAAAAATAAGTTAATTTTTAAAAATTGCACCTAGCAAACTAATGCCCAACCTCATCCTCACCGACATCGAAGGCACCACCAGCAGCATCTCGTTCGTGAAGGACGTGCTGTTTCCTTACGCGCGACGGGCGTTGCCCGGGTTCGTGCGCACGCGCGGGCAGGAGCCGGAGGTACGGCGTTGGCTGGACGCTGTCGCGACCGAGCACGGGACGGTCTGCAGCGACGACGTCATCGTCGAGATTCTGCAGGGCATGATCGACGAGGACCGCAAGCACACTGCGCTGAAGGCGCTGCAGGGCATGATCTGGCAGGACGGCTATCGCAATGCGGATTTCGCCGCGCATATCTACCCCGACGCCGCCGAGTGCTTGCGCTCATGGCATGCGGCCGGCATTCCGCTGGCGGTGTATTCCTCCGGCTCGGTGCCGGCGCAGCGGATGTTCTTCGGGCACACCGACGCGGGCGACCTCAGTCCGCTGTTCGAGGCCTGGTTCGATACCGAAGTGGGCCACAAGCGCGACGCCGCCAGCTACCGCGAAATCGCGCGCCGGCTGGGCCGAGCAGCGGACGAGATTCTGTTTCTCTCCGACGTAGTGGAGGAGCTCGACGCCGCCCGCGAGGCCGGCCTGCGCACCGCATTGATCGACCGCCGCGAGGATTACCCCGCGCCGCGCGAAGGCGAGGCCGCGCATGGTCATCCGCGGGTCGAATCGTTCCACGCATTGGCTATCGCCAGCGAGGCCGGAGCGCTTTAATCTGATCGTCGTATGACCGCCCCCGACGCCCCGCACATCAGCGACCGCCCCGAAGCGCACGACGCTCCGGTGCGGAGGCGTCGCGGTCCGCGCGGCCCGGAACTGTGGCAGGCGGCGGTGTTGTGTCTCGTGTTCGCGCTGTGCGCCGCGCTGCAGGCCAGCGCACGCGAAACCGCGGCGAGCCCGGCGGTGCGCGAACGCGACCGGCAATTGCTCGAAGACACGCTCGCCAAATTGGCGCCGCAGCGCCCGGGCGTGCCGGATCTGTACGTCGTCGGTTTCGCGGGCGACAGCGAAGAGAACGTCTTCCGCAACGAAGTGCGCTATCTGGAAACGCTGATGGCGCAGCGCTTCGGCGCGCAGGACCGCGTGGTCGCGTTGATCAATCATCGCGACAGCCTGATGACCGCGCCGCGTCCGTTGGCGACACTGGACAATTTGCGCACCACGCTGGCCGGCGTGGCGAAACGCATGGACCCCGAACAGGATGTGCTGCTGCTGTTCATGACCATGCACGGCACGCCGGGCCACGAATTGCTGGTGCAGATGGCGCCGCGCTACATCGATTTGATCGACCCGGACGAATTGCGCGAAGCGCTGGACGATGCCGGCGTGCGCAATCGCGTGCTGGTGATTTCCGCCTGCTATTCCGGCGGTTTCGTGTCGGCGCTGGAAAGCGACGACACCTTGATCCTCACCGCTTCGCGCAAGAACCGGCCCTCGTTCGGCTGTGGCTCGGAATCGGACGCGACGTATTTCGGTCGCGCATGGTTGGTGGAAGGCTTGAACGAAACCACCGATTTCGTCGCCGCGTTCGAAGGCGCGCGTACGCGCATCGCGGCGCGCGAAAAGGCCGAGCAGTACAAGCCGTCGTTCCCGCAAATCGACATCGGCGCGAATATCCAAGCGCGCCTGCAGGCATGGCAGGCGCAATTGCGCCCCGGCCCGACGCTGGCGTATCCGTATCGCAGCGACACGGCCGGGACGGGCGATGCGACCGCCGAGGCGTCGAAGAACAGCGCGCGGACGACCAACGACGCGGCAGCGCCCCCCTCGCGCAGCCCGAACAAGAAGCGCGACGCGAAGCCCGACTGAGCGAGGCAGGACTGAGCCAGACCGGACCGAGCGAAGAGCGCGTCGACCGCGGCGCGGGCGCGCTCAACCGTGGAACTTTTCGCCGCGCGCCAACATCGCGACCAGCGTCTCCACCCGCGAGGCGCGCGTGGCGTCGGTCTTCGCGGTTTGTACGCGCCAGCACACCGCATAGCGATTGGTCTTGTTCAGCGTTTCGAAGAACGCAGCGGCTTTGGGATTGCGCGCAAGCCCCGCGGCCAAGGCGTCGGGCACTTCCATCCGGCTGGCGCCGTCGTAAGCCGCGGCCCAACGGCCATCGGCGTTCGCGGCATCGATTTCGCGCTGCCCGCCCGCGCGCATGCGACCGTCGGCGATCAAACGTTCGACATGGCCGATATTGATTTTCGACCACATACTTTTCGACCGGCGCGGCGTGAAGCGCTGCAGAAAATAGTCCGCATCGAACCCGCGCTTCTGGCCGTCGATCCAGCCGTGGCACAGCGCGACATCCAGCGCGCCTGCGTAATCGACCGATGCGATGCCCGATGTTTTTTTCGCGATCTTCAACCACAGGCCCGGCGCGTCCGGATGGGCGAGCAACCACGACTCCCACGCGGCTTCGTCGGCGAAGGCGATGACCGGCAACGCATCGGGCAAGGGCGTGTGCGCGCTGGTGTTGGCGACTTTCGCGGTGGTCTTGTTCGCGACGGGCATCTTCGAAGCTGTTGTCTTCGAAGCTGTTGTCTTCGGGGCTGTTGTCTTCGGAGCTGTTGTCTTCGAAGCGGGTGTCTTGGAAGTGGTTGTTTTGGAAACGGACGCCTTTGCGACGGGCGGTTTCGCGACAGGCGCTTTCGTCGCCGCCGCTCCGCGCTTGGGTTTAGCGGACGCGGCTTTCAGCGCGGCGTCGGATGGCGCGCGTTTGGATACGGCCTTCTTCGCAGATGCTGTCGTTTTCGCTGCCGATGCTTTCGGCCGTGATGTCTTGCTCGTCACCATACTCAGTCCTCCGCTTCGAGCAAACGATACTCGATCGTTGCGTGCTGTTCGCCCTGCCATGCGTCGAAGGCGCGCACTTCCACGCGATGCGCGCCGAGCGCCAGATCGGTCGGCAACGCGCCGCGCCACAGGTGTTCGGACGGCTCCGGCTCCGGCGAGCGGTCGTAACCGCGCAGGGCATCGGCGGTGTCGTCGCGCGCATTTTCGAGCGTCAAACGCGGGTCGAAACGGCGCGCGCGCGTCATCGCTTTCCACGGGCCGTCGTCCACACGAAATTCGACGCGCGTATCGCTGCGCCCCATGTAGACGTTCGCGTACACGCCCCAGCCCGGATACGCGCCGCGACGCAAGGCCTTCGGCGCGTGCAAGCCGATGCTGTGCAAGTCGCCGGTTTGTGGGTTCGGCGACGCTTTCGCCCACGATTCGACGCCGGCCACTCGCCACGCCAGCGCATAAGCTCCATTCGCCTCCACGCGCATCCGCGCGTAACCATTCGGCGTACCGTCGGCCATCGTGGTATCGGGGATGCCGCGCGCGTCTTTCGCGCCGGACCAATACGCGCCGCAGGTCGCACCGACGTTGTATTCGTGCAAGGGCGTCGGCTCGCGCCAGCCGGTGCGCGCATCGTGAAGATAATGCTGCTGCGTGTGGTTGTGCGCGCTGAGAATCAAACGCTGCGGAAACGCGCGCAACAAGCCGAACAGACGCTCGCGATCGGCATCGCGGAACGTATCGCGCCCCTCCGGTTCGAACAGCGGGATGTGCATCGCGAGCACCAGCAGCCGATCTTTCGGCGCATCGGCGAGATAGGCTTCGAGAAACGCGAATTGCTCTTCGCGCAGCCCGCCGATGTACGCGGGCTTCTGTCCGGGCCGGTAAATCACGTCGTCCAGCACCACGAACACCGCCTCGCGTTCTTCCCACGCGAACGTGTCGGGGCCGAAAACGTTGCGGAACGACAGCAGCGAATCCTCGTCGCGCGCGACATCGACGTCCATATCGTGATTGCCCGGCGCGTGCAGCCAAGGCGTGCGCAAGCGTCGCGTTTCGGCGTTGAGCGCGGGATACAGCGACAGCGTATCGTCGGCGATGTCGCCGAGACTTACGCCCAGATGCGCGGCGCGCGCATTCGTTTCGCCGAGCGCGTCGTCGACGATATCGCGCGCGTAATAGCGCACGTCGTCACGCGATTTGACCTGCGGGTCGCCGAAGATCAGCACCTCCAAGCCCGACGCGCGCGGCGCCGTGCGCCGCAGCGCGACATCCAGCCGCGGTCGTTCGGCAGTCGCGACGATGCCGCCGTATTTCGGTGTCGGCAGATCGGGCGAAGGCGCATGCGCCCAAAACGCCGGCAGGCCGTCGGCGCGTTCGCCGAACGACCACTCAGCGGGTTTGATCGCGAACACGGTGCGTCCGGGCGCGGTTCGCAGGCGGTAACGCCCGTTGCGATCCGTCCGCGTCAAACCGCGGCCATCGGAGATGGCCACATCGGCGACGCCCGGTTCGCCGCGATCGTGCCGCCCGTCGCCATCGCGGTCGTCGAACGCTAGGCCTTCGAAGACAATGTCCGTAGCGCTCGCGACGGGAGGGACGGCGCGACGCTCCAGTCCAACGCGCTCATCCGCGTACGCCGCCCCGCTCGACAGGCTCAGCCACGCCGCAAGTCCCCATCCGACGACGATTCGCATACGACGACTCCCTCGATCCAGGTCCGGGTTCAAGCCCGGATTCAGCCCCGGATTATCGCCGCTCGATCCGTGCGTAACCGTTTACAACGCTCGCCGCGGTCCTTTCCGAACCTTATTCGAGCCGTATCCGAGCCGTTTTTTCGACCGTATCGACCGCCAGACACCCTCTCGCGCCTGCGAATGTCTTCCGGCTGCAGTAAGATCGTCGACCGACTGAGGGCTCAGGGGAAGGCATGGCAGTCCGTTCCATCCGGCGTTTCGCAGTCATCATCGCGCTGATCCTGCTTTGGGTCTCGGCCGTTCAGGCGCGCGAGCCGTTGGTCTTGTCGCCGGGAATGCATCGAGTCTCGCTCACGGCGTCGACCGCGTACCGCCACGACGTCACTTCCACCGATACCTCTCAGGACGCCTTCGCCTTCGTCCGGGCCGGCAAATTCCAGCCCTTGCCCGGCGGCAAGACCGCGTTCGGCTTCCAAAAGGGCGCGTACTGGTTCCACATCCTGCTGCGCAACGAAAACCCGGACGAGACCCGCTGGGTGTTGGTGCAGGACTACGCGCTGAGCGATAAGGTCGATGTGTACGGACGCTACGCCGACGGCCGGGAATTCTCGCAGCGCGGCGGCGACAGCCTGCCGTTCTCGGCGCGCAGCATTCCGTACCGCGACCCCAATTTCCGCATCGATATTCCTTACGGCGAGACCGTCGAACTGCTGGTGCGCGTAGAGAGCCAAAGCTCGATGCAGGTTCCGTTGCATCTGTACACGCCGTTCGCGTTCATCTCGATGTCGCGCGACACGCAGTTCGTGATGGGGCTGTACTACGGCATTCTGCTCGCGCTGTTCACCTACAACCTGGTGCTGTGGCTGAGCCTGCGCGATTCGAGCTATTTCTGGTACCTGTTCCACATCAGCGCGTTCGGCCTGGTGTTGTTCACGCTCAACGGCTTCGGCTTCGAATACCTGTGGCCGAACTCGATCTGGTTGGCCGACAAGTCGGTACCGCTGTCGATCTGCTTGGCGTTGATCGGCATGCAGCAATTCTCGCGCACGTTCCTGGAACTGCCGCAGCGCTTCGCTTGGGGCAATCGCATCAGCCTCACTTTGATCGCATTCTTCGTCACGCTCGGCATCGCTTCGTTCTGGTTGCCGTATCGCATCAGCACTCCGATCGCCTCGCGCGCGGTGTTGGTCGGCGTGCTGTGGATCGTGATCGTCACCTTCATCGTGATGCGGCGCGGCTATGCGCCGGCGCGGCTGTTCTTGCTGGCGTGGGCGATGTTCCTGCTCGGCACATCGATGTTCACCGTGCTGGCCTTCGGCATCGTGCCCAAGAACTTCATGACCGAGTACGGCGTGCAGATCGGCTCGGCGCTGGAAATGCTGCTGCTGTCGATCGCACTGGGCTATCGCTACGCCTCGCTGCGCAACGAGAACGAGCGCATCGTCAACGAAGCGAATCTGCAGTTGGAACGCAAGGTCGCTCAGCGCACGATGGAGGTCCGCAGCGCCTTGATCCAACTCGAGGATGCGCATCGTCGCCTGCGCGATTCCAGTCGCCGCGACGGGCTCACCGGCTTGTACAACCGCACGCATTTCCACGACGCCTTCGATCGCGCGCTCGAACAAGGGCGCGAAGAGGGCAAACCGCTGTCGGTGATGATGATCGACCTCGATCACTTCAAGCAAATCAATGACCGCTACGGCCACTTGGCCGGCGACGATTGCCTGCGCTGGGCCGCGCAGAAGATCGGACAGTCGCTGCGCGCGCACGAATTGGCGCTGCTCGCGCGTTTCGGCGGCGAAGAATTCGTCGTCGCCCTGCCCGGCTACGACTTGCCGCAGGCGATCGCGGCGGCCGAGCAATTGCGACAGAAGTTGGTGGAAGAACCCTGCCGTTCCGGCGACCACACGATTCGAGTTTCCGCCAGCATCGGCGTGCATACGCTCGATCCGTCGCGGATGCCGGAACACGATGCCGACGCCAGCGCGATGCTGGCCGCGGCCGATCATGCGCTTTACAACGCGAAAGCCTGCGGTCGCGACTGCGTACGAACTTCGCTGACGGCGGTCTGAGCCGTTCGGTCGAGGCACCTATCCGATCATTGGCGCGTCGAGTCCAACGCCTCCGCCGACCCAACGCGAAAAGGCCCGCATCGCGCGGGCCTTTTCTTTGCAGCGAACGTTCGCGATCTACCTCAGCGCGGTGCCGGCGGCGCGTTGTTGTGGATGTAGCGCTCGAACACCTTGGTGTAATCCAACGTGATATGACGGTTGAGCATCGCGTCGTTCAAGTTGTCCAACACGGCGTTGAAATGCGAAACCACGGCGGCTTCGCCGCCGAGATTATTGATCTTCAGCATACCGCCCATCGCGTCCAGCGTGCGCAACGCATTATCCCGCGCCGCGGCGTCGCGCGCCTGCTGCTTGCCGATGGCGATCAGCGCCTTGTAGATATCCTTGACCTGCTCGAT
>JAGNNB010000217.1 GCA_017990865.1 Lysobacteraceae bacterium | reverse complement strand
GGGCGCGACAGTACGGGCAATTGATGAACATCGCGTCAGGCCGTTCCGCTCGGGTTCGCGGGTTTTTCGGCGATATCCGTCGCGATGCCGTCGTCGTGCTTGCGCACGCCGTCGATGCGCACCCAATCTTCCAGCGAAGTTACGCGCAATCCGTCGAACCAACGGCCGTAGCGCACGACCAGTTCCGCGTCCTGGCCGGCCAGGATGCCGGACAAGGCGATGCGCCCGCCCGGCGCGACCCGCGCGGCCAGCGTCTCGGCCAAGGCATCGAGGGCGACGGCGAGAATATTGGCGACGACGATGGGATAGCGCGCGACGGGTTCGTCCTGCGGCAGAAACACCGCGAGCCGGTCGCCGACGGCGTTGCGCTCCGCGTTGTCGGCGGTGGCGAGCAGCGCTTGCGGGTCGTTGTCGACGCCCACGGCGCGCGCCGCGCCCAGTTTCAGCGCCGCCAAGGCCAGAATGCCGCTACCGCAGCCGAAATCCAGCACCGTCGCGCCCTGCAGCGCGCCTTCGGCGGCCAGCGCATCGAGCCATTGCAGGCACAACGCCGTGGTCGGATGCGTGCCGGAGCCGAAGGCGAGGCCGGGGTCGAGTCGTACCACGGCGGCGTCCGACGCGTCCGCGCCGTCGGGCAGAGCGTGATTCCAGGGCACGATCCACGTCCTCGCGCCGAACTGCAGCGGCGCGTATTGGTCCATCCACGCCCGCTCCCAGTCCTGATCTTCGATTTTGCGGAACCCCGCCTGCGTCCAATCCAGACCGGGATCGAAAGCTTCCAGCGCCGAGAGCAGCAGCAGCGCGTCGGCATCGTCGGGAAACAGCGCCGAGAGCGCCACTTCGCCCCAAATCGGCATTTCGCCGACGCCGGGTTCCAGAATCGCGCGCTCGTTCGGCGTTTCCGCATCGGCGTCCAACAAGGTCACGGCGAGCGCGCCGATGTCCTCCAGCGCGCGCTCGTAACGCGGTTGGTCGCTCTCGCGGCATCGCAGGGACAGTTCGAGATAGGGCACCGGTGAGTCTCGTCGCGCACGGGGCGAAAGGGCGAGCAAGGATAACGCGAGCGGCTGCATTCCCGTCCGCCCGCCGCCCGTATGCCGTCGAGGCCCAGCGTCGCGCCGTTCGTCGTCCCTCGCCCGAATCGTGCGGTGCGGCTCGGTCGGTCGTCGCGACCCGGTGCTAGCATCCGACGGTCGCTGCTACGCAGTGCACCGAGCAGGCCGTCATGCCATCGATTCTCCCCAGCACCGCCTGGACGCTACGGATCGGCGCCGTTCTCGCCGCGAGCGGCGTGTTGCTCGGCGCCCAGGCCGCGGCCACGCGCCTGCAGCGCGGCGTGCGCCCCGAAGATCGCGGCGTTCGCCCGCCGGCGGTCGTACCGAAGGACATTCTGCTCGGCCGCTTGGAATTGGAGTGGGGCGATGCGCCGCCGGATGCGATGACCGCGTCTGCGGCGGCGAAGCCTGCGGCGTTGGAGCACGTCTTCCGGGTCGCGGTCGTCGAGGACAACGGGCTTCGCCATGCGCTGGATCCCGATCGCGCATTGCTCGCGGCGGACGATTTATACGCGTTGTACGGTCGACGCGTCGCGGTCGGCCTCAGCGTCGCGAAAACCGCGAATGCGCCCCGCGTCGGCGACGTGCTGATGCCCGATGCGATCGTGCCGATCGACGATCTTCTGGCGAAAGATCGCGCAACGAAGGACGTCGTAGCGGCGATCGCGGGCACCACGTCCTGGGTCACGCTGATGTGCAAATTCGCCGATCAGCCGACCGAACAGAAGCCGCTCAGCTTCTTCCAGGGCCAGTACGGCAACGCCATCGGTCAACTCGGCCATTACTGGCAGGAAGTGTCCTTCGGCCAGATCAATCTGGGCGGCAGCAACGCCTATGGCTGGGCGACCTTGCCGCAGCCGCGGTCGTACTACGTGACGCTCGACACGACGACCAACAAAGACAAGGCCGATCTGACCAAGCTGTTCCAGGATTGCACCGCCGCGCACGACGCCAACGTGAATTTCGCCATCAACGGCGGCGTGCAGGGCGTGAACATGATGTTCAACGACAATCTCGACGGTTATGCCTGGGGCGGCGGCCATTGCGCCACGCTCGACGGCATCAACAAATGCTGGAGCAGCACCTGGAACCCGCCGTGGTCGTTCGGCAATCTCGCGCCGCTGTCGCACGAAATGGGTCACGCCTACGGTTTGCCGCACGCCAACAATTCCGACAACGACAGCGACCCGTACGACAACACCTGGGACGTGATGAGCGACGCTTGGAACAACGGCGTGCCCAATACCACGTACGGCACGTTGCCCAAGCACATCAACATCTATTCTCGAAACCGTCTGGGCTGGGTGGCCACTGCGCGCAAACGCACCGTCAACGCCGGCACAGCGGCGACGTCGTTGACGCTGGATCGCGCCAGTCTGCCCGGTTCGGCCAATCTGCAGATGATCACGCTGGCGTATCCCAGCCAGAGCACGCGCTATTTCACCCTCGAAGCCCGCAAGCGCACCGGCGACTACGAAAACCGGCTCGCCGGCGACGCGGTGATCATTCATGAAGTGCTGACCTCGCGCAAAGAGCCGGCGTGGAGCGTCGACGCCGATCAGCCGCCGGCCAATCGCGCGAACAACGAAGGCAGCATGTTCAAAGTCGGCGAGACCTGGATTTCGCCCGACTACGCGTTCCGGGTGAAGGTCGAATCGGCCACCGCGCAGGGCTTCGTGGTCAGCATCAAGCCCAACCCGCGGCAAACCCTGCCCGCGCCGCCGCGACGGGTGAGCGGCAAGCCGGTCGCGGCGCCGGCCGCGCCCGCAAGCCCGCCCCGAGCGATCGACGGAACGAATCGGTTTGCCAACCCGGGGCCGCGCCGATAAATTGCAAGGCCGACCGGATGCGAGCGCCCTCGTGCTTTTGATGATCGACAACTACGACAGCTTCACCTACAACCTGGTGCAGTACCTGCAGTCGCTGGGGGCGGAAGTGAAGGTGGTGCGCAACGACGAGTTGACGGTCGCGCAGATCGACGCCATGCGGCCGGAACGCATCGTGATATCGCCCGGTCCTTGCACGCCGAACGAGGCCGGTGTGTCGGTCGATGTGATCCGCGAACTGGGATCGCGCATTCCCATTCTCGGCGTCTGTCTGGGACATCAAAGCATCGGCCAAGCCTACGGCGGCGATGTGGTGCGGGCGGGGCGGATCATGCACGGCAAGACCTCGCGCATCCGCCACACCGGGCATGGCGTGTTCGCCGGCCTGCCCGACGGCTACGAAGCCACCCGCTACCACTCGCTGGTGGTCGATCGCGGCACCTTGCCCGACGCGCTGGAAGTGACCGCCTGGACCGAGAACGACGACGGCAGCGTCGAAGAGATCATGGGCCTGCGCCATCGCGAGCATCCGGTCGAAGGCGTGCAGTTCCACCCCGAATCCATCCTCACCGAGCATGGCCACGCGCTTCTGAAGAATTTCCTGACGCATTGATCGCCTCGTTGTAGGAGCGGCGTAAGCCGCGACCCACCTTGAGGGATCGATTCGTCGCGGCTCACGCCGCTCCCACAGAGCCGCTTGCGGCAGAACCCGGTTCCCGCGAACGCCACGCCTCCTCCGCGACCTATCGATCCCATGCCCATCACCGCACAAGAAGCCCTGCAACGCACCATCGAGCATCGCGAGATCTTCCACGACGAAATGGTGGATCTGATGCGCCAGATCATGCGCGGCGAAGTCTCGCCGGCCATGACCGCGGCCATCCTCACCGGCTTGCGAGTGAAGAAGGAAACCGTCGGCGAGATCGCCGCCGCCGCGTCGGTGCTGCGCGAGTTCTCGCACAAAGTCGAGATCGCCGATCGCGCGCGCTTGGTCGATATCGTCGGCACCGGCGGCGACGGTGCGCATACCTTCAATATTTCCACCGCCAGCATCTTCGTGGTGGCGGCGGCCGGCGCGAAGGTCGCCAAACACGGCAATCGCAGCGTTTCGTCGAAATCAGGCAGCGCCGATGTGCTGGAAGCGCTCGGCGCGAAGATCGAATTGGCCCCGCATGCCGTCGCGCGCTGCATCGAGGAAACCGGGATCGGTTTCATGTTCGCGCCGGTGCATCACCCGGCGATGAAACAAGTGGCCCCGGTGCGCCGCGAAATGGGCGTGCGCACGATGTTCAATATCCTCGGCCCGCTGACCAATCCGGCCGACGCGCCGAATATCCTGATGGGCGTGTTCCATCCGGATTTGGTGGGTATCCAGGCGCGCGTACTGCAGCAACTCGGTGCCGAGCGCGCGCTGGTGGTGTGGGGGCGCGACGGCATGGACGAACTTTCGCTCGGTGCGGCGACTCTGGTGGGCGAACTGCGCGACGGCCAAGTGCGCGAGTACGAAATCCATCCCGAGGATTTCGGCATCGGCATGGCCGCCAGCCGCAATCTGCGGGTCGCCGACGCGGAGGAATCGAAGACCATGCTGCTGCAGGCCTTGGACAACAAACCGGGGTTGCCGCGCGACATTGTGTGCTTGAACGCGGGCGCGGCGCTGTACGTCGCCGGTCGCGTCGACACCATCGCGCACGGCATCGAAGCGGCGCGCGCTGCGATCGCCAGCGGCGATGCGCGAGGGAAACTGGAACATTTCATCGGCACCACGCAGAAACTCGCGTCCGCATGAGCATGCATATGCCCGCGTTCGCGCCCACGCACGACCCGCGTTTCGCCGAGACGCCGGAACCGCCGTACTACGCGGTCGTGTTCACTTCGCAGCGCAACGACGCGGATGCCGACGGCTACGCCGAAGCGGCCGAGCGGATGATCGAACTCGCGCGCGAGCAACCCGGCTATCTCGGCATGGAGAGCGTGCGCGGTGCCGACGGCGTCGGCATCACCGTCAGTTACTGGCGCACCGAGGCGGCGATTCTGGGTTGGAAGCATCAGGCCGAACACGCCGCGACCCGCAACCGCGGGCGTCGCGATTGGTACACTCGCTATATCACCCGCGTCGCGAAAGTCGAACGCGCCTACGATTGGTTCGCCAAATCGATCTGACGCGCGAACGTCCCGCTAGCCGCACGCATCGCCGACCGTATTTCCAACGGTATTTCCGACCGACCATGACCACCGACCACGCCAACGCGCCGCGCGCGGATATCTTGCAACGCATTCTCGACCGCAAAGTCGAGGAGATCGCCGAACGCGCCGCGCATACGCCGCTGGCCGCGCTGCGCGAACGCGCCGCCGCCGCATCGCCGCCGCGCGGCTTTATCGCCGCGATCGAAGCCAAACGCGCGGCCGGCGTACCCGCGGTGATCGCCGAGGCGAAGAAAGCCAGCCCGTCGAAAGGCGTGATCCGCGATCATTTCGACCCGGCCGCGATCGCGCGGAGTTACGAAGCCGCCGGTGCGGCGTGCCTGTCGGTGTTGACCGATGTCGATTTCTTCCAGGGCGCCGATGCGTATCTGCAGCAGGCGCGCGAGGCCTGCGCACTGCCGGTGTTGCGCAAGGACTTCACCATCGACACCTACCAAGTGGTGGAGGCGCGCGCGCTCGGCGCCGACTGCGTGCTGCTGATCGCCGCCGCGTTGGACGACGAGCGCATGTCCGAGCTGTACGCCGAGGCGATGACGCTGGGCATGGATGTGCTGGTGGAAGTGCACGACGCCGCGGAACTGCAGCGCGCGCTGCGCCTGCCCGCGATGCGCGGCCGCGTGCCGCTGATCGGCGTTAACAATCGCAATCTGCGCACGTTCGAGG
>JAGNNB010000216.1 GCA_017990865.1 Lysobacteraceae bacterium | reverse complement strand
GCACGGGTTCGATCCGCTGATGGGTGCGCGGCCGATGGCGCGGGTGATTCAGGACAAGATCAAGCGCCCGCTGGCCGACGAGTTGCTGTTCGGCAAGTTGGTCAACGGCGGTCGCGTGACTATCGACGTCCGCGACGACGAACTGATGGTCGAGGCGCACGCCGAGCCGGAGAAGTTGCTGCCGGCTGTGGTGGAGTGACACATCGCATTTGAATAGCTTTGAGTGCACTTAGGCCGATAGGGGTAACAGGTGTGGGGAGCATTCCCCTGGCGATTGTTGGCTCCATAGCTCTTCTGCTTTTCTTGCTGCGTTACCTGTCTCAAATGCTGGCTCTATCGGCCAGTAACAGCAATAAGGAGGTGTCTATGGTTAAAACATTTACTGCTCGTGTTCGCATGTTTTTCAGTTCCACGATTGAAACTATGTGGGCTATTGGAGCCGGCAGCGTCGTTGGGCACCTGTCTGCCTAAGTGCATTGATTGTCATCATGAAAATTTGTTTGCTCAGGCGCTGCATGGCATAGCGAGCGCCAGTTCTTCTTGAGCCCGTGCCGTGGGGGTATTCCACACACGAAAAAAACGCGCCCGGCCGATCGGCGGGCGTGTTCTTGATTGGATCGACCGGCGGCTGTAAGCCGCGCGGCGCTTACTTCATGCGATACGTGATCCGGCCCTTGGTCAGGTCGTAAGGCGTCATTTCGACTTTGACCTTATCGCCGGTGAGGATACGGATGTAGTTCTTGCGCATGCGGCCCGAAATATGGGCGATGATCTCGTGTCCGTTCTCCAACTTCACCCGGAACATGGTGTTCGGGAGGGTTTCGGAGACCGTACCTTCGAATTCGATGACGTCGTCTTTCGCCATGCGTCCTGTGCTGCCGTAGGGGAGCCGGGCGGGGGTGCCCGAACAAGCCGCGCATTCTGCCACGACGGGGCCGGCGGCGCAAAAGCGATTCGGATCGGAGCTTCCGGGCCGGGCCTCTCGGGCGAGCCGTTCGGGTTCTTATCCGCGGGCCAAATACGAAGCGGTCAGACCTTCGAAGGCCTCGGTCCAGGGGCCGGTTGAGCCCGGGCGCTCGGTCAGGCGCCGCACATCCCCCAGAAAGCGAGGTCTGGACCAGCGTTCGGCCCCGAGCGATATCAGATGCGGATTTTCGACTTGCCCGTCGATCAAGGGCCAGCCCCACTCGCGCAGCCGGTGCGCCAATGCGCCGAAGGCGACCTTCGACCCGCCCGACGCCAGGCTGAACATGCTTTCGCCGAAGAACATCTGGCCGATGGCGACACCGTAGAGCCCGCCGACCAGACGGCCGCCGGGCTCGTCTCGGTCGAAGACCTCGATGCTGTGGGCGTGACCCAGACGGTGCAGCGCGATATAGGCCTCGCGCATATGCGGCGTGATCCAGGTGCCGTCCTGGCCGCGTCGGGGCGTATCGGCGCAGGCCGCAAGCACATCTGCGAACGCGGTGTCGGCGCGGATCGCCCACGCGCTTCGGCGCAGATCGCGGCGGAACCGCGACGACAACCGGAACGTCTCCGTGCGGAACACCACCCGCGGGTCGGGGCACCACCACAGAATCGGTTCGCCTTCGGAGTACCACGGAAAAATGCCGTGGCGGTAGGCGTTCAATAAGCGCGTCGGATGCAGATCGCCGCCCATGGCGAGCAGGCCTTCGGGCTCCGCGAGCGCGTGGCGGGCCGGCGGGAACGGCGCGTCGGGCGAGGGGCCGAGCGCGGGCAGTTCGATGATCATGTCGCGCTGGTCAGCTCATCGCAGACTGGCCGGTCGCGAAACGGCGACCGCACGCGCAATTCGCGTTCGAACCCGCGAACGGCGACGGCCTCTTCTTCGCACCAGCGACCGAGCGCCTGGGCGAAGGCCGGGTCGGCGACCCAATGGCGACTGCGCACGAAGGTCGGCAGGAACCCGCGATCGATCTTGTGCTCGCCTTGCGCGCCGGGTTCGAAACGTCGCAAGCCTTCGCGCAGGCAGTAGTCGATGCCTTGGTAGTAACAGGTTTCGAAATGCAGTCCCGGCACGACGCGCGTCGCGCCCCAGTAGCGACCGTAGAGCGTGTCGCCGCCGCGCAGACACAATGCCCCGGCGACGATCTCGTCCGCCTGTTCGGCGAAGATCATCACCAGGGCGCGCGGCATCGTCCGCGCGAGATGGCGCAGAAAATCCAAGGTCAGCGCCGGCGAATTGCCGTAGTCGGCGAACGTGCGCAGATAGAACCCGTGCATCGCGGCGAGGTCGGCATCGCTCGCCTCGTCGCCGTGCGCGACGCGGAAGGCGATGCCGGCCTTGGCGACCTTCGTGCGTTCCTGCCGAATGTTCTTGCGATGCTTATGATCCATCGCCGCGAGGACATCGTCGAAATTCGACCAGCCGGCCTCGTTGCGCCAGTGATATTGCACGTCGATGCGCTGCAGCCATTCGTGTTCGAATGCCGACGCATCGAACGCGGCCGACTCCTCGTTGAGGTGGAAATTGACGTGCGCCGACGACCAGCCACGCTCGCGCACCATCGCCTGCATCGCGTCCAACAACGCGATTCGCGAAGCCTCGTCGCGCGCCAACAGCCGCGGACCGGTCACGGGCGAGTAGGGCACGGCGCAGAGCCACTTCGGGTAGTAATCGCGGCCGTAATGCGCATAGGCCCGTGCCCAGGCGTGATCGAATACGAACTCGCCGTGCGAATTGGTTTTGGTGTAACCGGGCGCGGCGGCGATGAGTTCGCCGTCGCGCCAGAGGGTCAGATGTTGCGGCGACCAGCCCCATTCTTCGCGCAGGCAGCCGTGGGTTTCGAGACCGAACAGAAACGCGTGCGCGACGAAAGGGTTATGGCCGTCGTGGAGGCTGTTCCACGCGTCGGCGGACACGGCACCGAGGTTCGAAACGACGATCGTGCGCATCGTGTCGGCCTTGCGGAGCGTCAGCGCGACCGGTCGTGCAAGGTCAAGGGCACCCTCGCGCGTCCTTCGCAAAGCGCGGGTGCAGCGGGCAACAAGGCGGCGATCCCGTCCAACGCCTGCTGTAGACGCGCCTTGTCGACCGCTTCGGCGGATTCGATAACGGTCAGCGACGGGACGCAACGATCGATCTCGATTCGAGCCGCGTGCGCGTGTTCGCCAGGCTGGTTCACGACCAGCGTCTGCATTTCGCGTTCGAGTCGCGGCCCTAGCAACCGCAACAGCACCGCATCGAATGCCGCATTGTGGCGCTTGCGGTCGTCGATATCGCCCTCGGGCGCTTTCAATGCGCCGGCGGCGAGCAGATGAGGATAGGCGCGAAGCGCGGACGCCGGCTGGCCATCCCAGCCCAGCGCCTCGAAGTACCCGCGCACGCTCAGCGCGCGATCGTCCTCCGCGGGTGCCGAGTGCAGCCATCGAACGAGCGTGAGATCGCCGGGCGTCTCCGCGGATGCGCCATCGAGCATGCAATCGCCTCGGATTCCGGCGATTTGCCCCTGCGCTTCGATATCGCCGCGCTCGGCATCGCGCGACAGCGATTCTTTCATGGAAAACGTAAGTTCCACGAGCGACAACAAACCTTTCCTCAATATTTCCGGATTGGCATTGCCGGGCGGCATCTGGGCGATCGACTCTTCGAAAAAACGTTCGTAGGTCGCCCGATCGACGCACATCGGATTGGGCGCGGCTTGCGCGGACGCGATGCCGCCAAGCAGCGCCAGCGCGCAAAGACGTCGCATTGGCTCAGCCTTCCTTATCCAGGAATTTTTCCGCATCCAACGCCGCCATGCAGCCGAAGCCGGCGGAGGTGATGGCTTGGCGGTACACCTGATCGGCGACATCGCCCGCGGCGAACACGCCCGGCACCGACGTTTGCGTGGCGTTGCCGTCCAGGCCGGTCTGGATGGTGAGGTAGCCGTTCTTCATCGCCAGTTGGCCCTCGAACAGCGCGGTGTTCGGGGTGTGGCCGATGGCGACGAAGAAACCGTGGATCGCGATCTCGCGGGTGCTGCCGTCGAGTATCGATTTGACTCGGATACCGGTGACGCCCATATCGTCGCCCAGCACTTCGTCGACGGCGTGGTGCCACACCAGCTCAATCTTGCCGGCCTGCACTTTCGCGAACAGTTTGTCCTGCATGATCTTTTCGGCGCGCAGCGTGTCGCGGCGATGCACCAGGTAGACCTTGCGGGCGATATTCGACAAATACAGCGCTTCCTCGACGGCCGTGTTGCCGCCGCCGATCACCGCCACGTCCTGGTCCTTGTAGAAGAATCCGTCGCAGGTGGCGCAAGCGGACACGCCGCGGCCTTTGTATTTCTCTTCCGACTCGATGCCCAGATACTTCGCGGTGGCGCCGGTGGCGATGATCAATGCATCGCAGGTGTACTCGCCGCTGTCGCCTTTCAGGCGGAAAGGGCGCTGCGACAAATCGGCGGTGTGAATATGGTCGAAAACGACCTCGGTCTCGAAGCGTTCGGCATGCGCCTGCATGCGTGCCATCAGATCGGGGCCCATCAAGCCGTGCGCATCGCCGGGCCAGTTGTCCACTTCGGTGGTGGTCATCAATTGGCCGCCCATCTGCAGACCGGTGATGACGAGGGGTTTGAGATTGGCGCGGGCGGCGTAAACCGCGGCGGTCCAGCCGGCGGGGCCGGAACCGAGAATGACCAGTTTCGAATGTTTGGCGGTGCTCATGCGGACTCGATTCGAGAAGAAAGGGATGCCGACGGACGGCGATTCCGGAGATTGTAGCGAAGCCGGTCTGGATCAAGTCGGCGCGGTCCGCGTTCGCGGAACGCTGTATCGCGGACGACGGGCGAACCGGACGGTGGGCGAACGGGCATCGCGCCCGGGGCTACCAATCCTCGTGACTGGGCAGCAATCCGCGCAGTTCGGCGTCGGTGAGATTGCGCCATTGGCCGGTCTTGAGATGGCCGAGCTTGATGTTGCCGATGCGCACGCGCATCAGTTGCTTGACGCGATAGCCGAAATGCGCCGCCATCAATCGGATTTGCCGGTTCAAGCCCTGCGTCAACACGATGCGGAACCCGACCGGGCCGAGCTTGGAGGTCTTGCAGGGCAGAGTGATCTCGCCGTGGATCGGCACGCCGCGGCTCATGCCGCGCAGGAATTCGTTGGTGATGCCGTGGTTCACGCCGACCAGATACTCCTTCTCCAGCTTGTTCTCGGCGCGCAGAATCGCATTGACGATGTCGCCGTTGCTGGTGAGCAGGATCAAGCCCTCCGAATCCTTGTCGAGCCGGCCGATCGGAAACACGCGCTGCTCGTGATCGACGAAATCGGCGATATTGCCTTTGACATCGCTCTCGGTGGTGCAGGTGATGCCGACCGGCTTGTTCAAGGCAATGTAGACATGCCGCCTCTTGCCCTTGGCCGCGGTGCGCGCACGCAGCACATCGCCGTCGATCCGCACCTCGTCGCCCTCGGCCAACTCCACGCCGATCCGCGCGCGCTGGTTGTTGACCGTGACCCGGCCTTCGCCGATCAGTCGGTCGGCTTCGCGCCGGGAACAGTAGCCGGAGTCGCTGATGTATTTGTTGAGGCGCATGTGCGGAACGGCGACCGACCGATAGGAATATTGCGCCTATCGTAACGCGCGGGTCGCCCAAATGTCGCCGCGCGCAGAGTTTGCGCGGCGACGACCGCTTTCACTCGATCTCTTCGATGCGGTACGCCGCATGGCATCCCGTGCACTTCGACGTCGCGCGCTCCAAATGCCCGAGCGCCGTTTCGGTGTTCTTGCCGTTTTTCGCTTCGGCGGCGAGATCCGCGTAGTCCAGGTGCATGGGTCTGGAAATATCGAACCAGGGCGCCGGCAGTTT
>JAGNNB010000215.1 GCA_017990865.1 Lysobacteraceae bacterium | reverse complement strand
GCCCAGCACTTCGCGCCACACCGCGAGCACGGTCTCTTCGGTGGCGGTCCGCGGCGCGACGATGGCCCGTTCGCGCGCATCGTCCTCGCCCGGCGGCGGCAAAGCGCGGCGATCGATCTTGCCGTTGGCGTTGAGCGGCATGGCATCGAGAAACACGTAAGCCGAAGGCATCATCGCGTCCGGCAAACGCTGCGCCAAACCGGCGCGCATCGACGTCGGCGACGCATCCGTATCCGCATTGGCGACGACGTAGGCGACGAGGCGCTTGTCGCCGGGACGATCCTCGCGCAACAGCACCGCCGCCATCTGCACGCCCGGCACCACGGCGAGCGCGGCTTCAATTTCGCCCAATTCGATGCGCACGCCGCGCAGTTTGATCTGATGATCGCGGCGGCCGACGAACTGCAGCGTGCCGTCGGCGTTCCAGCGCACCAGATCGCCCGTGCGGTACATGCGCGACGCGTCGACGCCGAGGGAAGCGTCGCGCACGAAACGTTCGTCGGTCAGCGCCGAGGCGCCCAGATACCCGCGCGCCACGCCGAGGCCGCCGATGTACAGCTCGCCGACCACGCTGCGCGGGCACAGCGCGCCGTACGCATCCAGCACGTACAGATACACACCGGGTAGCGGGCGACCGATCGGCAAATCCGACGATGGGCGTTCGCCCAATTCGGCGCCGTCTATCGTCGGCAACAAGGTGGCGCAGACCGACGCTTCGGTGGGGCCGTAGTGATTGCACAGCACCGCGCGTCGTTCGGTGATTTGCGCGAAACGCCGCACTTGTTCGATCGGGACGCTCTCGCCGCCGATCATCATCAAACGCAGATGCGGCAGATGCGGGCCGGCGCCGCGCGCGGCCAAGCCTTCGCTCCAGCGTCGCCACAGCGCCGCGGGCGCATCGATCGCGGTGACGCGGTACTCGTCGCAGAAACGCTCGAGTTCCGCAGCACCCAATTCTGTCGGGTTGGGATGCAGCACCAAGGCCGAACCGCAGGCCAAGGCCGGGAAAATATCGCCGACGGAGGCGTCGAAGATCAGCGGCGGAATCATCAACAGGCGTTGGTCGGCGAACTCGTGACGCGCAAGGAACCCGCGCACCAGATTCACCGCGCCGCGATGCTCGACCAGCACGCCCTTCGGCTGCCCGGTGGAACCGGAGGTGTAGATGACGTACGCCGCATCGCTCGCGCGGCGTTCGACCGCGGGCGCTTCGTGCGAAGGCGGCACCTCGTCGAGCGCGATCATCGGCAAGAGCGACGCATCGCCGTCCCGCTCGCGCAGCGCGCGCATCAGCGCCTCGGCGCGCGCGCGTTGCGTCGCAGGCACCAGCAGGGCGGAGGCATTCGCGTCCTGCAGCAGGAATTGCAAGCGCTCGTCGGGACTGGTCGGGTCCAGCGGCAAGTACGCCGCACCCGCGGCGTGCGCGCCCAGTACCCCGAGCACGGCGTCGACGGAACGATCGGTCAACACCGCGACGATCGTCTCGCGCGTCGCGCCGATTTCAAGCAAACGGCAGCCGATGCCGTTGGCGCGCGCCAAGGCTTCGGCGTAACTCACGCAGCGACCGGGTTCGACCAGCGCATCGGCCTGCGGCGTCCTCGCGGCCTGCGCGGCGAACAGACCGTGCAGCGTCGCATCGGTTTCGACCTCGGCGGGGCCGCCGTAGCCCATCGTCAGCAAGGCGTCGGTTTCCTCGGCGCTCAAGATCGGCAAGCGCGACAGCGGCCGGTCGGGGTCGGCGACCGCCGCGCGCAACAGCGACTCGAAATGCGCGCCCAACTGCGCGATGGTGCCTTCGACGAAGAGATCGGTGCTGTAGTCGATCGTAAGCGCCATGCCGTCGCGGCATTCGAGGATGTCGCAGGTCAACTCGAAACGCGATGTAGTCACCGCCGGCTCGATCCAAGACGCGCGCAGATCGGCGCATTCGATATCGGCACTGGAATCGCCGTCGTTGCGAAGAACGAACATCGTCTGGAACAACGGCGACCTGCCTGGCGCGCGATCGATACGCAGTCGCTCGATCACCGATTCGATCGGCGCGTCCGCGTGATCGAACGCCTGCAGGCAACTTTCGCGCGTCCGCGCCAAACATTCACGGAACGAAGGGTCGCGCGAGAAATCGGCCCGCATCGCCAGTGTATTGAGAAGCATACCGACGACGTTTTCCCGGTCTTTAGCCGTCCTCCGGGAAACCGGCGTGCCGACCACGACATCGGCGTCGCCCGTGTAGCGCGAGAGCAGCGACTGGAAGACGGCCAACAGCGCCATGAACAGCGTAGCCCCCTCGTTCGAAGCGAGCGCGTGAAGCGCATCGCGCAGATCGCCAGCCAATGCGCCCGTCCAACGGGCGCCGCTGGCCGAAAGGACTTCCGGGCGCGGCTTATCGATCGGCAAATCGAGCAATCCGGACGTTCCGGCGAGGGCGCCCTTCCAATGCCGGATATCCGCTTCGCACTTGTCGCGGAACGCATCGCCCGATTCCTGGAGGACGATATCCGCGAACCCGAGGGACGCCGCGTCTTCGGCATCGGTGCCGCCCGCACATTCGATCGCATAGAAACGCCACAGATCGGCGTACAGGACCGACGACGACCACGCATCGGACACGATGTGGTGCGAGCAGATCGCCAGCACGTGATCGTCGGGTTCGAAGCGCAACAACGCGGCGCGCAGCAACGGCGGCCGCGCCAGGTCGAAGGGGAGTATCGTCATCTCGTCCGCGAAACGCCTGGCTTCCGCCTCCCTGATCTGCGGCGCGACGGACGCAGATGCGGTGCGCAGCAAACGCATATCCGCGTGCTCCTGCACGACCTGCACGGGGCGACCCATCCGTTCGGCGAACATCATGCGCAAGGCGTCGTGGCGCCGCACCAGCCGCTGGAATGCGCGCTCCAACGCATCGGCGTCCAGAGCGCCGCGCAGACGGTACGCGCCGCCGACGTTGTAGGCGGCTGCGGCGGGCCGCAAACGTTCGAACAGCCATAATTGAGACTGCGCGGACGTCAAAGGCAAGACCTGACCGGCCGCGGCGCGCGGGGCGACAGCCGGCGATTGGCCGAGATCGGTAGCGGCGGCACGCGCGACCACTGCCATCCGCGCGATCGTGGGCGCCTCGAATACCGAACGCAGCGTCAGCTCCATTCGCATTTCCGCGCGGATCCGCGAAATCAGTTGCACCGCCAACAGCGAATGGCCGCCCAGCCCAAAGAAATTGTCGTGGATCCCGACCGCATCGCGCTTCAACGTGCGCTGCCAGATCGCCAGCAGCGCGCGTTCAGTATCGTCGCGCGGCGGCGACTGATCGGGCTTATCGTGCGCGTCCCGACCCGGGGGCGGCAACGCGTCGCGATCCAGCTTGCCGTTACGCGTCAGCGGCCAAGTCTCGACCCGTATGTAGATGGAGGGAACCATGTAGTCGGGCAGCGCCGAGGCCAGTTCGGCGCGCAGCGAATCGACTTCCGGCGCGGTCTCGCCCGCCGGTTCGAAATAGGCGACCAGCGTTTTGTCGCCGGCGACGTCCTCGCGCGCGAGGACCACCGCGGCCAGGACGCCCGCGCATCGAGCGAGCGCCGCTTCGATCTCGCCCAGTTCGATGCGGTAACCACGGATCTTGATCTGCGCATCGTTGCGGCCGACGTATTCGAGCTGCCCATCGGGCAAGCGTCGCGCCAGATCTCCGGTGCGATACATCCGCGCATCGTTCCGCGTCGAAAACGGGTCCGACAGGAAGCGCTCCGTCGTCAGATCGGTCCGCCCCAGATAGCCTCTGGCCATCTGGGCGCCCGCGATGTGAACCTCGCCGATCGCCCCGGGCAAGGCCGGATTACCGTGAGCGCCCAGCAAATAGACGGTCATATTGGCCGTCGGGCGGCCGATGGCGACGGCATGGACCTCGTGCAATGCGTCTCCCGCCATCAAGGTGCGGGTCGTGCAGCCGACGACCGTCTCCGTGGGTCCGTACTCGTTCACGAACACCGCGCCAGGGAGCACGCGCTCGCGGAATCGCCTGACCGTGGCGGCGGTCAACTGCTCGCCGCCCACGACGAGGATATGCGGGGTGTTCGCCTGCACGCCCGTCGAAAGTTCCGACAGCGCGTCCAGATGCGCGGGCGTGAGCTTGAATAGCCACGGCCGCTCCGATGCGAACAACGCGAGCAGCCCCGATAACGTCTCTGACAAGGCGTTCGGCAGCAGCAGCACCGGGCGCCCCGCAAGCCAGGGCGCCATGAACGTGGTGAGCGTGGCGTCGAACCCCAGAGGCGTGGCGACCACGCCTCCGGTTATCGGTCCGGGCAAATAGGCTTCTCTGGCGAATTGCAGATAATTGGCGAGCCCGGAATGCTCGACCATGACGCCTTTGGGCTTACCGGTCGAACCCGAGGTGTAGATCACGTAAGCCAAATGGTTCGAATGCAAGCCGATCGCGAGCCGATCCGGATTCCCGGGATCGGCATCGCGCCATGCGGTCTCGTCGGCCACCGGATCGAGCACGAGCGGCGGCGAGGTCATGCCGGCGAACGCTTTCGCAAGCACCGCTTTCCCCGCTTCGTCGGCGAGAACGACGCGCGGCCGCGCATCTTCGATCATTCCCGCCAAACGCTGCGCCGGATGCTCCGGATCCAGCGGCAGATAAGCGCCGCCGGCCTTCAGAATCGCCAACACCGATAGCGCCATCGCCGGGCTGCGCTGCGCGCAGATACCGACGAGCACGTCGGGCGCGACGCCCAATGCGCGCAGGTGATGCGCCAACCGGTTGGCGCTCAGATTCAGATCGCCATAAGCAAACGTTTCGAGCCCCCAGACAAGGGCCGGCGCGTCCGGCCGTTCGGCGGCATGCCGCTCGAAGTACGCGTGCGCGGGCACCGACAGATCGTATTCCCGCCGCTCGCCGTATTCGCCCGGCGATGCGTCGGCGTGCAGACGAAGGCCGCTGAGCGCCGAGTCCGGCGCCTCGGTCATCGCACGCAGCGCCTCGACGAAATAACCAGCGAAGCGAAGAACGGTGGCCTCGTCGAACAGCGCAGTCGCGTATTCGATCGAACACTCGAGCAGGCCGTCGTTGTCGGTGACGAAAAGCGAAAGGTCGAATTTAGCGTTGGGCGCACCGACTCCGAGCGGTTCGACGCAGACCGTCTCCGACCAAGCGAGGGAAGTCGCGGGGGGGTCTTGCCATGCGAACATCGTTTGGAACAACGGCGAATACGCCAGGCTGCGCTGGGGGTTGATGCGCTCCACGACCAGATCGAAGGGCAGCGCCTGATGCTCCAACGCGGAAAGAACGCGATCTTTCGTTTGCGACAACAGCGCGAGCGGCGTCTCCGCCGTGGCGATATCCAGCGGTATCGCGAGAGTATTGACGAACAGGCCGACGACGTTTTCCAACTCCGACATCGGCCTGTTCGCTACCGGCGTCCCCACCACGACGTTCGCCTGCCCGGAGAGCCTCGACATCACCAGCGCCCATGCCGCGAGGCAGGTCATGAACGGCGTTCCGCCGTTTTTTCTTGAGATGTTCTTGATCGCCGCCGCCAACGCCGGTGCGATCTCGAAATCCAGGTCGGCGCCGGCCGGGTCTTGCACCGCAGGACGCCTGCGGTCGGTCGGTAGCGCCAGCAGCGATGGCGCATCGCCGAGAAGATCGCGCCAATACTCGACCTCGCGCTGCAGCCGCTCGCCCTGCAGACTTTCGTTCTGCCATAGCGTGTAGTCCGCGTACTGCAAAACAGGCGCCTCGAGCACCGGCGGATCGCCTGCGGCGCACCCGCGATAAAGCGCGCCCAGTTCGTGCAAGACGATCCCCAGCGACCAACCGTCCGACACGATATGG
>JAGNNB010000214.1:2940-5841 GCA_017990865.1 Lysobacteraceae bacterium | reverse complement strand
CTTCGGACGGACATGCCGCACGCGCGAGCGACGATGCGCCGAAGGTCGAGCCGACGATGGCGAACACGACCGCAACGCGAACGATTGCAGCTCGAATCGCAAGCATTCTGCCGCGTGGACGACTCGCCATCAAAGCTTCGCCCCATCGAAGGCGTTGATCTTGAGCGACGCCAAATCCACATCCGGCAAACAGCGCACGTTGACCGCGACGATCTTCGCCCCGCTAGCGGGATCGGCGCCTTCGCTGAACGGGGCGACGCCGCAGGTCGGGCAGAAATGATGGTCGATATGTCCGTGATTGAAGCGATATGTGGCGTAATCGGCTGCGTCCGTACTCAAGCGCATGGCCTCGCGCGGAAAAAACGCGAGCAGGCCGCCGCGACGACGGCACAGCGAGCAATTGCAATCCAAGGCCTCGGTCACATCGCCTTCCAATTCGAAAGCGATACATCCGCAATGACAACTTCCGCGATGCAACATGATGGGCTCCCAGGATACGAGGCGAATACGAGGCGAATACGAGGCGAGCGGGCGCGAATGCGCGAGAGCCAGCACTCTACCCCGACGCGCGGCACGTGCGCATCGCCCGGCGAACGCCTATCCTTGAGGTCCACGTTCAGCCGACACACTCCGCATATGCGCCTCGCTCCGCTCGCCATCGCCGTTCTGACGCTCGCCGTCGCCGCCTGCGATGGACAACGCACCGAAACCGCCACCGCTCAACCCGACAAAACGCCGCCCGCCATGGTCGATGCCGCCGCGCAAGCCAAATTCGCCTCCCTGAGCAAACGCTGGCTCGACGGTTGGCTGCAGCTCAATCCGGTCAACGCCACGCAGCAGGGCGATCATCGTTTCGATACCGAGATCGACGACCTCAGCGAAGCCGGCCGCAAGCGCAGCGTCGACTTCAGCCGCGCGATGCTGGCCGAACTCGACGCGATCGATGCGAGCAAGCTCTCGCGCGAGAACCAAGTCGACGCGGCGATTCTGCGCAACCAGTTGCAGACCGATCTGTGGGCGTTGGAGACGCTGCAGTCCTGGGCGTGGGATCCGCAGGCCTACAGCGGCCTCGCGGGTGGCGCGATCTACAACCTGATGGCGCGCGAGTTCGCGCCGATCGAAGACCGCATGCGTTCGGCGGTGGCGCGGATCGAAAAACTGCCGACGCTGTTCGCGCAAATGCGCGCGAATCTGGATCCGGCGCGCGTACCGAGCGTCCACGCCGAAACCGTCGCCGCCCAACATTCAGGCGTGATGGACGAAGTGGAGCGCAGCGTGCTGCCGAACGCGGGCAAGCTCTCGCCCGCGGATCGCAAACGCCTGGATGTCGCGGTCGCCGCATTGCGCAAAGCCGCCGACGAACATCAGATCTGGTTGGACAAAACGCTGGTGCCGAACGCCAAAGGCGATTTCCGCATCGGCCAGCAGTTGTACGACGAAAAACTGAAATTCGCGCTGATGTCCTCGCTGTCGCGCGCCGACATCAAACAGCGCGCCGAAGCCGAGCTGACCCGCGTGCGCGGCGAGATGTACGCGATCGCGCAGCGCGTGCTGAAGGACAAAGCCGGTGCGCCGTCGTTGCCGGCATCCCCGAACGACGCCGAACAGCAAGCCGCGATCGAAGCCGCGCTGGAACTGGCTTACGCCGACAAACCCGCGCGCGACGCCGTGGTCGACAGCGCGAAGAAAGCGCTCGAACAGGCCACCGCCTTCACCCGCGCGAAGGATTTGGTGACGGTGCCGGACGACCCGGTCGAAATCATCCTGATGCCGGAATTCCAACGCGGCGTGGCGGTGGCGTATTGCGATTCGCCCGGCCCGCTCGATAAAGGCCTGAAGACCTATTACGCCATTTCGCCGATCCCGGACGAATGGACGGCCGCGCAGACCGATTCGTTCCTGCGCGAATACAACACGCGGATGATCCATCTGCTGTCGATCCACGAAGCCATGCCCGGCCATTACCTGGAAGGCGCGCATTCGGCGCGTCATCCGTCGGTGCTGCGCGGCGTACTGCGCTCGGGCATGTTCGCCGAGGGCTGGGCGGTCTACACCGAGTCGCTGATGATGGATCAGGGGTATTTGGACAACGACCCGCTGTTCCATCTGGTTCGCTACAAGTTCTATCTGCGCACCATCGGCAACGCCATCCTCGACCAGGGCGTCCACGTCGACGGCTGGACCGAGCAACAGGCCATGGACTTCATGATGAAACGGACCTTCCAGCAGGAGCGCGAGGCCGCAGGCAAGTGGAAACGCGCCCGGCTGACCAGCGCCCAGTTGCCGACCTACTTCGTGGGGGTGCAGGAACACTTCGACCTGCGCAAGGCGGTGGAGGCCACACAGGGCCCGGCCTTCGCGCTGAAGGCCTATCACGACAAAGTGCTGTCCTATGGCGCCCCGCCAGTCCGTTTCGTGAGGGCGATGATGCTGGACGAGCCGATTCGGTAAGGGCTCGGCGGGGGCCGGAAGCCACCCGAAACGCCGGCCCCGTGGGCGCTGCGGCCCCTAGGGCCTGTTAACGCTCCGGGTGCATTGCGTTGCGAATTCAGCGGCATGCCAGCGGGCGCGGGGCGCGCAGCGCCTTGCTGGTGGCAAGGTCAAGCGATCCGCGCCCGCTGGCATGCCGCTGAAACGCAACCCGACGGGCGGCCCTGCCGAGGGCGCGCCGCGGTGTCATCGCTCGGTCGTGGATCGACATCCACTCCCTCGCTCTTCCTTGCCGCGCGCCCTCGGCAGGGCCGCGCAACGTACCCGGAGCGTTAACAGGCCCTAGGGGGGCTGCCGAGTCCCGCGCATCGCGCTACTATTTCCACGGCCCGAACGATTTGGGCCTTTGGAGGGGGTTCGAACGCGGCGACCGACTTGAGGGCTGAGCTATGGGGATTTTCGATTCCGTGA
>JAGNNB010000214.1:0-2840 GCA_017990865.1 Lysobacteraceae bacterium | reverse complement strand
AGGGGGGCTGCCGAGTCCCGCGCATCGCGCTACTATTTCCACGGCCCGAACGATTTGGGCCTTTGGAGGGGGTTCGAACGCGGCGACCGACTTGAGGGCTGAGCTATGGGGATTTTCGATTCCGTGAAACGTTGGCGCGCATCCTTGGGCGCCCCGGAACCGTCTCCCCAAGCCCCGGCAAGCCCCTTGCCGGTGGAGACGGTCCTCACGGACGATCCCACCGCCGACGGCTACCTCGGCCCGGAACGCCGCGGCAGGCCGCGCGTCAACGCCCGCAGCGGCACGAAGGTGCTGATCGTCGACGATTCCCCCACGGTCGTGACCGTTCTGCGCAAATTGATGCAGCAGAACGACTACCGCACGTTCGAAGCCTACAGCGCCGAAGAAGCGCTGGAATCGATCAAACACGAACGCCCGGACCTGATCTTCCTCGATATCGTGCTGCCGGGCATGGACGGGTTTTCGGCGCTGCGCGCGTTTCGCCGCGACCCGGCCACCAAGGATGTGCCGATCATCATGATCAGCGGCAACTCGCAGGCCACCGAACAGTTCTACGTCCAGCGCATCGGCGCCGACGACTTCATGAAAAAACCCTTCTCCCGCGCCGAAGTCTTCGCGCGGATCGAGCGCTTGGTCGACGACGACGGCATTCCGCGCCGCGGCTCCGCCTTGGCGGCGAGTCAAGCCGCGGCCGCAGCGGCGACGGCGGCGACCTAAGCGGCTTCCGGCCGACGTCCGAGCAACTTCGTTTCCATCGCGCATTTCGCGCTACGCACCGGAAACCGACCGCGTCTGGTTCATAATGCGCGCCCGGCCGCAGAGGCCGACGAATCGACTCGACGAAGCGCCGACGCGCCCGAAGCCGCGTTCGTCGCCGGCCGAGCCTATTCTCCGCACGCGGACCCGCGATGACCGTTCACTCCCCCGCCGGCGACGCCGCGCGCCGCACCGCTTGGCTGCAGCTGCACTTCTGCGTGCTGCTGTGGGGATTCACTGCGATTCTCGGCAAGCTGATCAGCTTGCCCGCTCTGCCCTTGGTCTGGTGGCGCATGCTGCTGGTGGCTGCGGTGCTGCTGGTGCTGCCGCGGGTGCTTCGCGGCATCGGCAGGATGTCGCCGCGTTTGCGCTGGAGTTATGCCGGTGTCGGCGCTTTGGTGGCGCTGCATTGGTTGACGTTCTACGCGGCGATCAAACTGTCCAACGCCTCGGTGGCCGCGACCTGCATCGCTTTGGGCACTGTCTTCACCGCTTTCGTCGAACCTTGGTTGACCGGCAAACGCCTGTCGAAGCGGGAGGTCGCGCTCGGTATCGCGGTCCTGCCCGGCGTCGCGCTGGTCGCCGGCGGCGTGCCCGACGGCATGTTGCTCGGCATCGTCGCCGGCACGGTCTCGGCGTTGTTCGTGGCGCTGTTCGGCTCGTTGAACAAGCGTCTGGTCGCGCACGCCGACCCGCTGAGCGTAACCGCATTGGAAATGGCCGCCGGAGTCGCGACATTGACCCTGGTCGCGCCGCTTTCGGGGCTGCTGGTACCGGCATTCGGCGGCAATCCGTTCGCGCTACCGAGCGCCCACGACGCGTTTTATCTGGTGCTGCTGGCAATGGCCTGCACGCTGGTGCCGTTCGTGCTCGCGTTGCTCGCGCTGCGGCATCTGAGCGCCTTCGCCACGCAGTTGTCGGTGAACCTGGAGCCGGTCTACACCATCGTGCTGGCCGCGCTGCTGCTGGGCGAACAGCGCGAACTCACGCCTCGGTTCTATCTGGGCGTCGCCATCATCCTGGCCGCGGTGCTGATCTTCCCGCTGCTGACCCGGGCGCCGCGCGGGGCGCGTGCCGAGGGCGACGCGCGCGACCCGGACCACTCGCCCTCCGCCCCCAGCGACGCGTCCTGAGCCTGCGCGGCGGCGCTTTCGCAGGGCTTGGCCGGATTTTTCGCCGTTTGTGGCAGTCTAAGCCCCCGTTCCCACGCCTCGCCCCGCTTTCGCCCCTTCCCTCATCGCCGAGCCCGCATGTATCTGGAGTACTACGGCCTCGAACAGGCGCCGTTCTCGATCACGCCCGACCCGCATTACGTGTTCCTCAGCGAACACCATCGGGACGCGCTGGCGCATCTGTTGTACGGCATTCGTCAGGGCGGCGGCGGCGGTTTCGTGCAGCTCACCGGGGAGGTGGGCACCGGCAAAACCACGCTCAGCCGGCTGCTGCTGAATCAATTGCCCGAAGGCACGCAGGCGGCCCTGGTGCTGAACCCGCGACTCGATCCACTCGAGTTGATGGAAACCATCTGCGAAGAATTGGGATTGCGACCCGGCGCGGCAGTGCCCGCCGCAACCGCTGCGACCGCCACGCCCGAATCCATCGAAGCCGCGCCCGCCGAAGCCGCGCCGCCGCCCGACACCGCATCGAAATCCGGTAAAGGCAAAGCCGCGGGCAAACGCAAACGCGCCGTGCCGGCCAAAGCGCGAACCGCCGTACGCACCAGCGCCCCCCGCAAGAGCGCACGCCGCACGAAACCGACCGCGAAAGCGCTGTACGACTTGCTCAGCGCGCATTTGCTGCAGGCCTACGCGCGCGGCGAACGCGTGGTATTGATCGTCGACGAAGCGCAAAACCTGTCGACCGAGGCTCTGGAACAGATCCGGTTGTTGACGAATCTGGAAACCGAAACGCAGAAGCTGCTGCAGATCATCCTGATCGGCCAACCCGAATTGCGCGAGATGCTGATGCGGCCGGAACTGCGGCAACTGGCGCAGCGCATCACCGCACGCTATCACTTGCCGCCGCTGGACGAAGCAGGCACCGATGCGTATCTGCGCCGCGGTGGTGAGCCGATGGCGCAGATA
>JAGNNB010000213.1 GCA_017990865.1 Lysobacteraceae bacterium | reverse complement strand
CGAGAATCGCGGCGCGGCTGGCGGCGGGCGTTGCGTCCCAGGCCGGTTGCGCGGCGACCGCATTCTGCAGCGCCTTCTCGACGGTCGTGCTGTCGGCGGCCTGCCAATGGCCGACGATCTCGCGGCGATCGGCGGGATTGGCGACGGGAATTTTCTCGCCGGAGATGGTCGCGCCCGGCACCAGCGGCGCGGCGGTCCACGCGCCGGCGCCGGCGGCGTTGATCTGTTCGGCGAGCGCGCGGAGTTGCGCGTCGTTGGCGAGGTTCAGGCCCATGGAATTGTCTCGGTCGTTGCTCGAATCGAGCGCGGCGAAGCTGCGGTACAGCGCCACCGGTTGCGGAATGCGCGGATGCGGGATGCTTTCGAAGGCGGACACGGTTTCCACCGGGTCGCGAATCAAGTCCTCGATCGACACCGCTTCGTCGGTGATGCGATTGACGAAGCTGGAATTCGCGCCGTTCTCCAGCAGGCGACGCACGAGGTACGGCAGCAGATCTTCGTGCGAGCCCACCGGCGCGTAGACGCGACACGGCACGTTCAAGCGGTCGGTAGGAATCACTTCGGCGTAGAGGTCGTCGCCCATGCCGTGGAGTTTCTGGAATTCGTAGCCTTGCTGTTCGCGGGAGCGGGGCGAGCGGCTTTCGTCTGCGCGCATGCCCTCATCCGCCCTTCGGGCACCTCGCTCCGCGCCCCCGCCCTCGCTCTTCGCGCTCGGGCGCTCCTCGGCGCGCGAACCATGGTTCGCAAGCGCGCCTCCTCGCCCCGCACGCGGGAGAAGGGATGAAGCCATGCGATGGATCGCGGCGATGGTTTGCGCGTTGTGGGTGGCGAACATCGGATACACGGCATCCGTCGCGTTCAGCAAACGCCGCGCGCAGGCTTGATACGACACGTCGGTGTTGGGTTTGCGGGTGAACACCGGATAGCCGGCTTGGCCGTCGACCTGGGCGCGCTTGACCTCGCTGTCCCAGTACGCGCCCTTGACCAGGCGCACCGGAATGCGGCGGCCCAGCGCGCGGGCGCGGTCGGCGATGAAATCGATCGCGAACGGCGCGCGCTTCTGGTACGCCTGCACCACGATGCCGAAGCCGTTCCAGCCGCGCAGGCTGTCGTCGGACAGCACGCCGAAAATCAGATCGAGCGACATTTCGAGGCGGTCGGATTCCTCGGCGTCGATGGTCAAACCGATGCCGTAGCGCTTCGCGAGTTGCGAAAGCTCCAGCAGGCGCGGACCGAGTTCGGCGAAGACGCGTTCGCGCTTGGCGTGCTCGTAGCGCGGGTGCAGCGCGGACAGCTTGACCGAGATGCTGGGCGCGGCGAAGACATCCGAGCCCGCGAATCCGTCCTTGCCGCCGCTCTTGCCGATGGCGTGGATCGCTTTGCGGTAGGCGTCGAGATAGCGCAGCGCGTCCTGGGTGGTCAGCGCGCCTTCGCCCAGCATGTCGAACGAATAGCGATAGTTCGCGTTGTCGCCCTTGCGGCTGCGGCTCAGGGCTTCGTCGATTGTGCGGCCCATCACGAATTGGTGGCCCATGATCCGCATGGCCTGGCGCACCGCGAGGCGAATCACCGGCTCGCCGACGCGCCCGACCAGCCGCTTGAAGGCGTTGTGGACGTCGCGTTTGGTGTCGTCGGCCAGATCGACCAACTTGCCGGTCAGCATCAGGCCCCAGGTCGAGGCGTTGACCAGCACCGACTCGGATTGGCCCATGTGCCGCTTCCAATCGGCGTCGCCCAGCTTGTCGCGGATCAGTTTGTCGGCGGTGTCCTGGTCCGGGATGCGCAGCAGGGCCTCGGCCACGCACATCAGCAGCACGCCTTCATCGCTGCCCAGGTCGTACTGGCGCATGAAGGCTTCGATCGCGCCCTGATCCTGCGCCCGGGCGCGCACCCGGCGCACCAAATCCGCGGCCGTGGCTTGAATCGCGGCGCGGTCGGCGGCGCTCCAGTCGGGATGGGGCTGGCGGGCGTCGGCGAGCAGTTCGCGGACGTGTTCGGTCTCGTCGCGCAGCCAGCCGGCGGTGATCGCCGCGCGTGGGGCGTCCGGTGCGGCCGGCAGCTCGGGCTGCACCATGGCGGAAAGCGGCATTTCGGTCATCGCGGTCCCATCGGTGGCGGCGCCGCGAGCGGGCGCCGATGGCGAAAGCGCGATTCTACCAGCCGGTCTATCGGCCGGCCGTTTGCGCGGCCGTCGTGCCCCAGTCGCCCCTCGGCGGCTCCTCGCCGGGTTCTCGACGGATCCTCGGCGATGCGCCGCACGCGCCGCTCGATCCTCCGCGACGACGGTCGGCGGACCTTCGTCGGCTTGCCGCTCGTAGGGGCGAGCGGCTACCATTCGCGGGTTTCCCCTGGCCGAAACTTCGGTCAGAGGCGCCTATCCTGCAGAGGCGGTCGCACGCGGCCGCGGCCGATCATTTTGGGGTTTCGAACCATGCTGCGAGTCCGTTCGGGTTGGAAGACGTGGAGCGGGGCGGTCGCCACCGCCTTGCTGGTGCCGTCGATTGCCTTGGCGCAATCGGCCGACCCGGAACGTTGGCAATTGAACATGGGGCGCGGCGTCACCCAGTCGTCCGAGAACGCCTACAGCGCGCATATGGTCGCGCTGTGGATTTGCGTCGGCATCGGCGTGATCGTGTTCGCTGCGATGGCCTATGCGATGTTCAAGTTCCGCAAGTCCAAGGGCGCCGTGCCAGACGTCAACTTCACCCACAGCACCGTGCTCGAACTGATCTGGACCGTCGTGCCGGTGGCCTTGTTGGTGCTCATGGCTTTCCCGGCCACCGACAAGCTGATGAAGATGTACGACACCCGCGACGCGGCGATGACGGTCAAGATCACCGCGTATCAGTGGCTGTGGAAATACGAATATCCGGGCGATAAGCCGGGCGAAGCCGTTGTCTTCACCAGCCGCTTGGATCGCAAGAGTGACGACATCCGTCAGAGCAAGGTCGATGCGCGCACCGCGAATCATCCGACCTACCTGCTCGACGTCGACAACGCGCTCGTCGTGCCCGTGAACACGAAAATCCATTTCCTGATCACCGCCGACGACGTGATCCATTCCTGGTGGGTGCCGGCGCTGGGCTGGAAGCAGGACGCCATTCCGGGCCTCGTCAACGAAGCCTGGACCGAGATCAAAACGCCGGGCGTCTACCGCGGCCAATGCGCCGAACTGTGCGGCAAGGACCACGGGTTCATGCCGATCGTGGTGAAGGCGCTGCCGCAGGCCGACTTCGACCGTTGGCTTGCCGCCGAGCGTGCCAAGAACGCGCCGCCCGCCGCGGCACCCGCGCCTGATGAAACAGCGCCCATCGA
The DNA here is from genome assembly GCA_017990865.1 of Lysobacteraceae bacterium. GTDB lineage: Bacteria > Pseudomonadota > Gammaproteobacteria > Xanthomonadales > Xanthomonadaceae > Lysobacter_I. The sequence continues at coordinate 2,530 of JAGNNB010000213.1, read as the reverse complement.
AGCCGCGCCGACCGAAGCCGCCGCAGCGGCGACCGCCGACGCATCGCAGAACGCCGCTCCTGCAGACGCCGCCCCCGCCGCCGCCAAGACGGCCGGCTGATCGCATCACTTTCGAGGTAGACCGACCATGGCCACCACTCACGCCGACCACTCGGACCATCACGACGACCACGCGCAGAGCTTCGTCGAACGTTGGTTGTTCTCGACCAATCACAAAGACATCGGCACGCTCTACTTGGTGTTCAGCTTCGTGATGTTCATCATCGGCGCCGCCATGTCGGTGGTGATCCGTACCGAGTTGATGACGCCGGGCTTGCAGCACGTCGATCCCGAATTCTTCAACCAGATGACCACGGTGCATGCGCTGGTCATGATCTTCGGCGGCGTGATGCCGGCCTTCGTGGGCTTGGCGAACTGGATGGTGCCGCTGCAGATCGGCGCGCCGGACATGGCGCTGCCGCGCATGAACAACTGGTCGTTCTGGATCATGCCGTTCGCGTTCGCGCTGCTGCTGATGACCTTCTTCCTGCCGGGCGGCGCGCCGGCCGGCGGCTGGACGCTTTACCCGCCGCTGTCGTTGCAGGGCGGCTATAACCTCTCGTTCGCGATCTTCGCCATCCACATGATGGGCGTCAGCTCGATCATGGGCGCGATCAACATCATCGCCACCATCCTCAACATGCGCGCCCCGGGCGTGGATCTGCTGAAAATGCCGATCTTCTGCTGGACGTGGCTGATCACCGCCTTCCTGCTGATCGCGGTGATGCCGGTGTTGGCCGGCGCGGTGACGATGCTGCTCACCGACAAATACTTCCTCACCAACTTCTTCAACGCGGCCGGCGGCGGCGACCCGGTGATGTTCCAGCACATCTTCTGGTTCTTCGGGCACCCCGAGGTCTACATCATGATCCTGCCGGCGTTCGGCGTGGTCTCGGAAATCATCCCGACCTTCAGCCGCAAGCCGCTGTTCGGTTATCAGGCGATGGTCTACGCCACCGCGTCGATCGCGTTCCTGTCGTTCATCGTGTGGGCGCACCACATGTTCACCGTCGGCATGCCGATGGGCGGCGAAATCTACTTCATGTTCGCGACGATGCTGATCGCGATCCCCACCGGCGTGAAGGTGTTCAACTGGGTCACCACGATGTGGCGCGGTTCGATCAGCTTCGAATCGCCGATGCTGTGGGCGATCGCTTTCGTCATCCTGTTCACCATCGGCGGCTTCTCGGGCCTGATGCTCGCGATCGTGCCGGCCGACTTCCAGTATCACGACACCTATTTCGTCGTCGCGCACTTCCATTACGTGCTGGTGACCGGCGCGCTGTTCGCGATCATCGCGGCGGTGTACTTCTGGTGGCCGAAATGGACGGGCCGCATGTACAACGAAACGTTCGCCAAAATCCACTTCTGGTGGTCGGTGATTTTCGTGAACCTGCTGTTCTTCCCGCAGCACTTCCTGGGATTGGCCGGCATGCCGCGCCGCATCCCCGACTACAACGTCGTGTTCGCGGATTGGAACCTCGTCAGCTCGATCGGCGCGTTCGGCATGTTCGCGACGCCGTTCATGATGGCGTTCGTGCTGTGGCACTCGCTCAAGCACGGCGCGAAGGCCGAAGCGCGCGTATGGGAAGGCGCCAAGGGTTTGGAATGGACGGTGCCGTCGCCGGCGCCGCATCACACCTTCGGCGTGCCGCCGCTGATCCGCGACGGCGATCTCGCCCACGGCGACATCGCGCACTGATCCCGATCTCGACGCATCGCATCCGACTATGACCGCACCCGCGCCGGCCGCCGATCAGGACGCCATCATCGCTGCGCGTCGCGCCTCCGCGCGCCGCACGGCGTGGATCGTGGCCGGCATCGCGATCGCGGTGTACGTCGGTTTCATCCTCATGAACGTGTTGTCGCAATGAACGGCGCCGACGCTCGCGATCCGCAGACCGACGCGCCGCAAACCGCGGGCGCCAAGCGCCGCAAGCTCGGCATCGGCGGCATGGTCGCGGTGTCTGTGCTGGCGTTCGGTTTCAGTTTCGCGTTGGTGCCGCTGTACCGCATCGCGTGCGAGAAAGTGTTGGGCATCCGGTTGGAACGTGGCGCCGCGGACGGCGAAGCGATCGCCGCAGCGCCGGCGCCCAAGAGCGACCGCATGGTCACGGTGATGTTCGATGCCGGCGTGAACTCCAAATTGCCGTGGGAATTCGCGCCCCATCGCATGTCGATGCGGGTGCGGCCCGGCGAGTTGTACGAAACCACTTATTTCGCCCGCAACAAGAGCGACCGCGACATCGTCGGCAGCGCCACGCCTTCGGTCGCGCCGGCGCGCGCCTCGCAGTATTTCAACAAGACCGAATGCTTCTGTTTCACCGCGCAGACGCTGGTCGCCGGCGAGTCGCGCGAAATGCCGGTCCGTTTCATCGTCGACCCCGGTTTGCCGGAAGACGTTCGCACCTTGACGCTGTCGTACACCTTCTTCAAGAACGAGGTGTTGACCGCCGAATTGGCCGCGCCCAAAGTGTCGCCGAAGTCGCCC
>JAGNNB010000212.1 GCA_017990865.1 Lysobacteraceae bacterium | reverse complement strand
CTCCGGCGTTGGCGGTGGACAACGCCGACAGCCACGAGTACTTCGCGGAAAACACGCCGTTCCAGAACTGAACGGCGCTCGCCGCACGCAACGACGATTCGCACGGCCCGCTTCGGCGGGCCGTGTTCGTTCTGGCCTTCGAACGCGACCTCGCCGCCCCACCGATGGCCTATGCGTCCGCGGCGCCTCGCGTGCCATCATGCGCGCGCAGACCGTTCTGCGCGCTCGTCGGACTCCATGGACAACCAAGCCCTGCTCTACATTTTCGCCGCGATCCTGATCGTGGTCGGCCTGCTGGGCACCATCCTGCCCGCCCTGCCCGGCCTGCCCTTGGTGTTCGGCGGCATGCTGTTGGCGGCCTGGGCCGACGACTTCCAACGCATCGGCGTCTGGGTGCTGATTCTGCTCGGCGCGTTGACGCTGCTGTCGTTCGTGGTCGATCTGATGGCCTCGGCCATGGGCGCGAAGAAGGTCGGCGCCAGCCGCATGGCGATTCTCGGCGCGATGATCGGCATGGTCGTGGGGCTGTTCATGGGCCTCGTCGGCGTGTTCGTCGCGCCCTTCGTCGGCGCCGCGATCGGCGAGTTGATTCACCAGCGCAAGCTCGACCGCGCAGGCGTCGGTCAAGCCGCGAAAGTCGGTCTCGGCACCTGGCTGGGCATCTTAGTCGTCAGCGTGCTGAAACTCGCGCTGGCCTTTACGATGTTGGGCGTCTTTCTGGTCGCTTGGTATTTCTGAGATGACGTTGCGTACGTTGGTTCTTTGGGCGTTTCTGTGTTGCACGCCGATCTGGACGCAGGTCGCTTTCGGCGCGGAACGCAGCGCTCCAGGCGAGACCCTGCCGGCGGCCGCTCGGCCCGCGAGCGCCCCGGCGACCGAAAGCACGGTCGAAAGCGCGAACGCGCCCGCATCGCGCGACAGCGCCGAGGCGCGCTGCGCCGCGAACCATATCGCCGATTGCTTCGAAGCGATCTACGGCACCGCGCGCCAAGCCGGGCTCAATCTGCTGCGCAAAATTCCGCTGTTGATCCTCGCGATGTTGGTGATGTTGATCGCGCAATGGGTCTCGCGCTTCGTCGCCAACCGCCTGCATCTGCTGAATATCCGCTCGGACAATCCGTACATGAGCGGCTTGGTGAAGACGGTCGTGCGCAGCGCGATCCTGTTGATCGGCGTCTTGATCGCGCTCGATCTGCTCGGCATGACCTCGGTGGTCGGCGCGGTACTGGGCTCCGCGGGCGTGGTCGGTTTGGTGCTCGGCTTCGCGTTCCGCGATATCGCCGAAAATTACATCGCCGGCATTCTGCTGAGCGTGCGCCGTTCGTTCGAACCCGGCGACACGGTCAGCATCGACGGCCGTGAAGGCAAAGTGATTTCGGTGAACTCGCGCGCGACGGTGCTGATGACCTTCGACGGCAACCAGTTGCAGATTCCGAATAGCCTCGTCTTCAAGTCGGTGATCCTGAATTACAGCCGCAACCCGAAGCGGCGCTTCGAATTCACGACGACGATCGATGTCTCGCAATCGATACGTCGCTCGGGCGCGGCGGGGCTGGCGGCCATCGCGACGATCGACGGCGTGCTGGACGACCCCGCGCCATCGTGGTTGGTGGTCGAGAACGGCAACGCCGGCATCGTGCTGAAGTTCTACGGATGGATCGATCAGCGCGAAAGCGACCTGGGCAAGACGCGCAGCGAAGCGATCCGGCAAACCAAAACCGCGTTCGCGCGCGAAGGCATCGAAGCGCCGCGCACGATCTATCACATCGCGCGTTTGCACGACGACGCGCTCGTCGTCGCGGAACCCGAACACAACGGCGTCACGGACACCTCGGTCAATCGCGAGATCGACGAACAAGTGGCCTCCGCGCGCGCGGAGGCCACCGGGCAGAATCTGCTGCAGCCGAACAAGACGGCGAAGTGATCCGAACGCTCGGGCGATGCCTCGTACGTGCGTTGATCCGCCTGTCGATTGCGGGGATCATGCCCGCTCCGAATCTCCGATGGAAGCGCACGATGCGTTCATTCTCCCGTCTCGCCCCGGTCGCGCTGTGCGCATTCGCCCTCTTCGTCGGCCATGCTTCCGCCGGCGCGCGCCAAGGCGTCGCGAACGGCCTCGACGCCGCCGCGAAAGCCAAACTCGTCGGCAAGCATCGCCTGACGTTGCAGTGGATCGGATGGAGCGATTTGAGCGTCGCCGGCAAACTGAAGATCGAAGAGCGTAACGGCGTTCTGCGCGCGGAAGGCGAACAGACTGGCCGCGGCGAAAACGAAGGCGACCTTTTGCGCGTCTCGGGCAAGATCGTCTCCGCCAGCCAGGACGGTTTCGTGTTCGAGGGCGAGATCGTCACGAGAGTGAGCCACATCGCCGGCGGCGCCGAATGCAAACGCGAAGGCCGCTTCGCGTTCAAGACCAAGGGCGGCCGCAAATACTGGCGCCTGCAGGAAATGGACAACCCCTGCGATCAGGCGACGGATTACGTGGACATTTATTTTCGCGGGATCTGATCGGCCTCGAACGATCGCCTGAGCGCTCTAATCATCCGAGCTGGCGCCTCGTATCCCGATGTCGGCATCTTCGCCCTCGCCACCGATCACGCCATCTTTGCCGAGCGAGAACAGCACGTATGCGGCCCCGTCGTCCGTGCGCCTGTAATAGAAGTCGCGTAGCCACGCATCGCGCAAATCGCGCTCGCTTGCGTAGGGAGCGAGAGCCGAGGCCCCCGTTCGCAACAATTCGTTGAGGTCGCTCGGGATGGCACCGCGATCGAGCCGGCTCGCGCGAATCGCGGAGTCCAATTTTGCAATGCGAAATTTCGTGTAGCGGGATCGAAGACACTCGGTTTCGCTGCTGATTTCCAACAAAATCGTCGTGCATGCGGCCAGCGCGAAGATGGCCAGACCGGCAAGCGTGCGTTTGCGCGATAAGAGCGGCATCGAATCGAAGACCGATTTGGCGGGATGAATCGAAAGACCGCGGTGCGCGCCGAAAGTGCCGCAAGCCCCGCAGAACGGGCAAAACCCACCGAAGCCACGCGTTGTTCCGCAAGCCGCGAGAACTTATCTGTATGCGCCCGTCCTGTCCTTTGCGGATATCGAGGAAGGCGGGTTGGCACCCGCCCTGCACCACCGCTTATTCCACCACCACCGGAATCTTCCCGATCTTTGCCTGCCATTCGCGCGGGCCGGTGGTGTGGACCGATTCGCCGGTGGAGTCGACGGCGACGGTCACCGGCATGTCCTGGACCTCGAATTCGTAGATCGCTTCCATGCCGAGGTCGGCGAAACCGACGACCTTCGCGGCCTTGATCGCTTTCGACACCAGATAAGCGGCGCCGCCGACGGCCATCAGATACACGGATTTGTGCTTCTTGATCGCTTCGATCGCGACCGGGCCGCGTTCGGCCTTGCCGACCATGCCCATCAGGCCGGCCTGCGCCAGCACCTGTTCGGTGAACTTGTCCATGCGCGTGGCGGTGGTCGGGCCGGCGGGGCCGACCACTTCGTCGCGCACCGGATCGACCGGGCCGACGTAGTAAATGAACTTGCCGCGCAGATCGACCGGCAGCGCTTCGCCCTTGTTGAGCATATCGACCATGCGTTTGTGCGCGGCGTCGCGGCCGGTCAGCAGTTTGCCGTTGAGCAGCAGCACTTCGCCGGGCTTCCATGAGGCGACCTCGTCCTGCGTCACCATGTCGAGATTCACGCGACGGCCCTTCGAGGCGTCGTAGGTGAGCGTCGGCCAATCTTCCAGCGACGGCGGCTCCAGCATCACCGGGCCACTGCCGTCGAGCGTGAAATGCGCGTGACGCGTGGCGGCGCAGTTCGGAATCATCGCGATCGGCAGGTTCGCGGCGTGGGTCGGGTAATCCTTGACCTTGATGTCGAGCACGGTGGTCAGACCGCCCAGGCCCTGCGCGCCGATGCCGAGCGCGTTCACCTTCTCGTACAACTCCAGACGCAGTTCTTCGGCGCGACTGCCCGCACCGCGCGCCTGCAGTTCGGTGATGTCGATGGGTTCCATCAGCGCTTCCTTCGCCAGCAGCATCGCCTTCTCGGCGGTGCCGCCGATGCCGATGCCGAGCATGCCCGGCGGGCACCAGCCGGCGCCCATCGTCGGCACGGTCTTCAGCACCCAGTCGACGATGGAATCGGAGGGGTTGAGCATCGCGAACTTCGACTTGGCTTCGGAGCCGCCGCCCTTCGCCGCGACGATCACGTCCACCGTGTTGCCCGGCACGATCTTCACGTTGACCACGGCCGGCGTGTTGTCGCGGGTATTCGTGCGCTTGCCGGCCGGGTCGGCCAGCACGCTGGCGCGCAGTTTGTTGTCCGGGTGGTTGTAGGCGCGACGCACGCCTTCGTTGGCCATGTCGTCGAGGCTCATCGTCGCGTCGTCCCAACGCACGTCCATGCCCACTTCGAGAAACACGGTGACGATGCCGGTGTCCTGGCAGATCGGGCGATGGCCTTCGGCGCACATCCGCGAATTGATCAGTATCTGCGCGATGGCGTCCTTCGCCGCGGGGCTTTCCTCGCGCTCGTAGGCGGCGGCGAGGTTCTTGATGTAATCGACCGGGTGGTAATAGCTGATGTACTGCAAGGCATCGGCGATCGACTGGATCAGGTCGTCCTGTCGGATCGAAACCGGACGGCGCTCGGCGGGCATGGCGGATGCGCGGGGAGAGGAAGCGGGATTCGAGGAGGCGTCAGTCGAAGACACGGGAGGGCCGTCGTGGGAGTGCGGAATCGCGATTTTACCGTGCGCCGGTCGTCGGAACCGGACTTGCGTGCGCCGGCAACCGGCGCAGAATGCCCGAACTTGGCCAAAGGGGAGACGCGACCGTGCTGAAGAAAATCCTGATCGTCCTTGTCCTCGCCATCGCGGGCGTTCTGATCTACGCCGCCACCAAACCCGACAGCTTCCAAGTCCAGCGCACGGCGACCATCGCCGCGCCGCCCGAGAAAGTGTTCGCCCTGATCGACGATTTCCACCGTTGGGACGAATGGTCGCCTTGGGAAAAGCTCGATCCGGCGATGAAACGCACGTTCGGCAGCCCCACCAGCGGCGTTGGCGCCACCTATGCCTGGGAAGGCAACAGCGATGTGGGCAAGGGTCGGATGGAGATCGTCGAATCGAACGCGCCCGGCAAACTCGCGATCAAGCTCGATTTCATCGAACCGTTCGAATCGGACAACGTCGCCGAATTCGTGCTGACGCCGAAGGACGGCGGCACCGAGGTGACGTGGACCATGCGCGGCCCCAGCCCTTACGTCACCAAATTGATGGACACCTTCATGAGCATGGACAGCATGATCGGTCGCGATTTCGAGACCGGTCTGGCCAACATGAAGGCCATCGCCGAGCGCTGATCCGCCGCTGCGCCCGTTCCGGGCCTGGGATCGATCCAGTCCGGCGCGACTGCGCACCTGAACCGAACGGCAGACAAGTCGTCGGGCGAACCGCCGAACAGCGAGCAAACTGATCCGGATCAGAAACATCGGCCGTGTTGCGGCGCAGCATTCCCGGTACCCCACACCCGGAGCTTCGCCATGAACGATGTCTCGCCCCTCCCCGTCGTCGAGAACTTCCTGCCTTATGCGATGGAAACCCTTTCGGACGGCCGTCAGGTCCTGATCCGCCCGATGAACCCCGGCGACGCCGACGCCGAGCGCACGTTCATCGAAGCGCTGTCGCCGCAATCGCGCCGCTACCGCTTCCAGGAACAAATGACCGAGGCCAGCCCGGAATTGGTCGAGCGCTTGGTGAACGTGGATCACGTCAACGACGAGGCCTTCGTTGCGCTGGCCGATGCGGATGGCGAGGAACGGATCGTCGGCGTCTCGCGCTACGCCGTCGGCACCGACCCCCGGCAATGCG
>JAGNNB010000211.1 GCA_017990865.1 Lysobacteraceae bacterium | reverse complement strand
ACTACGGGCTGACCCCGGCCCAAGCCGACGATTTCTTCGCCAGCCCCACCACCGTGCGCCTGAACGTCAGCGGCAACGTGCAGTACATCAGCGACGCGCATTTCGTGTTCGGCCTGCGCATCGTCGGCGACTGATTTCCCGGCTACCCGGCGGCCGTTCCGCTACAGCGGGCGGTCGCGGGGCCGTTGCGGTGCCATTGCCGGGCGTTCCCGCCGCCTGTCGCCCCGCCGCGCGCGTCTTGGCCTGTCGGCGGCCTTGCCGACGTTGTGTTCGGGACGGTACCCGTACCGTTCCCGCACGTCACCCGTGCGTTTTCCGCAGCAAGACCCGCAGCAAGACCCGCACGACCACCACAACCTCCAGGGGATTTCCACGATGCAACGCAAACATATGCTCGGCCTCGCCGTGGCCGCCGCCGTCCTCGCGTCGGTCGGCGTTTACGCACAACGCGGCGGCCTCACCAACGACGAGATCGCCGAAGCCGTCTCGGCGGACCTGCCGGCAGGGAAGACCCAACAACGGCTCGCGCAGACAGCGAGCGGCATCGCCGCCGCCAAGGCGTCGGCCAAATCGGATGTCTCCGCACGTGCCGCCGACCCGACCGTAGAGGACGTCTACGACGTCGATTCCTTCAAGCGCAGCGTGATTTGGCTCGGCCTCACCAGCGCCTTCATCAACCTCAGCGACACCTGCCCGACCGATCCGGCCAATCCGGACGAACTGTGCCAGGTCCTGAATCCGGCCCCGGCCTTCACCAGCTTCAATTTCGAAAACGCCGCATACATCAAATTGCCGCCGAAGTCCGCGAATTCGCTGCTGTGCTATTGGTTCTCGCCGGTCCTCAACGTCAACTACATCAATACCGGCGCGATCCCGACGCTCGGCCGTCTGCGCTACACCCCGACACTGACCATCGAAAACCCGGTGCTGGACGACCCCGCGTTGATCGACCCCACCACCGGCGCGCCGTTCGGCGGCAGTTTCCTCACCAGCATGACCGCCAGCGAAAGCTTCCAGGTGCCGCTCGACCCGGGCATGAACCTTACCGAGCGTACCCGCGATTCGGCGGTGTGCATGGCCGGGTTCGTTTCGAAACGTGCGCTGATCGATAATTACGGCCTGACCGAATCGCAGGCGAAGGAGTTTTTCAAGCGCACCACGACGATCCGTCTGAACGTCTCCGGACAAGCCCAGAACGTCGGCTTCGCCTCGATGGTGTTCGGTCTGCGTGTGGTTGGCGACGAGCGCTGAACTCTGGTACGTTCGTGGTTCAAGTGCGACCTCCGAAGCCCGGCCTTGTGCCGGGCTTCGACGTTTTCGTCGCAGTCGGCAGCGAATTCCGCGGCGAATCCAGCGGCCGATCTGATAGCGAATTCCTCAGTGAACTTGGTGGCGAACCGGGCGGGCGAAGCATCGAACGGCCGCGCGGCGGGCCCATGCGCTCACGCGTTCCATACGCGGGCGCATCGTCGTGTCGCGGAAAACGTATTCGCAATGGTTGGCGTGGGCGCGGCGCCCGTCCACAATAGCCGACGACCGCCGCCCGGCGCAGGTTCGACCAGAAGGCCCGTTCATGACTGATCCGAAGGAAGCACTCGTCCCCGACATCGGCGATTTCAGCGACATCCCGGTGATCGAGATTCTGGTGAACGTGGGCGACACCGTCGCCAAGGATCAGAGCTTGGTCACGTTGGAATCGGACAAGGCCACGATGGAAGTGCCGGCGCCGTTCGCCGGTATCGTCCGCGCTTTGAAGGTCAAACTCGGCGATGCCGTCTCCGAAGGCAGCGTGGTGGCGACGATCGAGCCGACCGATGCGGACGCCGCGCCGCCTGCCGCCGCCAAGCCCGAAGCGCCGCAGGCCGCGCCTGCGAAGAGCGAGCCGCCCAAAGCAGAACCACCGAAGATTGAGTCGCCGAAGGCTGAGCCGCCGAAAGCGCCTGAGCCGCCCGCCGCGGCGCCGCCCGCGCCGATGGGCGCCGGATTGCCGCCGGTGCGGTTCGAAGCCGATGCCGTATTGCCCGACAAAGTGCCCTACGCCAGCCCCGCCGTGCGCCTGTTCGCCCGCGAATTGGGCGTCGATCTCAGCCGCGTGACCGGCACCGCCCGCGCCGGCCGCATCGGCAAGGAAGACGTGCAGAATTTCGTGAAAGCCGCGATGCAGGGCGGCGCTGTCGCGACGGCAAGCGGGGCTTCGGTCCCGGCCGGCGGCGGCTTGAACCTGCTGCCATGGCCGAAAGTGGACTTCGCGAAATTCGGCGAAATCGAAACCCGCGAGATGTCGCGCATCAAGAAAATTTCCGGCGCCAACCTCGCGCGCAACTGGGCGATGATCCCGCACGTCACCCAGCACGACGATGCCGACATCACCGATCTGGAAGCGCTGCGCGTCGCGCTCAATAAAGAAAACGAAAAGGCCGGCATCAAGCTGACCATGCTCGCCTTCCTGATGAAGGCCGCGGTATCGGTGCTAAAGAAGTACCCGGACTTCAATTCCTCGCTCGATGTCGACGGCAATCAGATTCTCAAGAAATATTTCCACATCGGTTTCGCCGCCGACACGCCGAACGGCCTGGTCGTGCCGGTGGTGCGCGATGTCGACAAGAAAGGCGTGATCGACATCGCGCAGGAAAGCGGCGAACTGGCGAAGAAAGCGCGTGACGGCAAACTCGGTCCGGCCGAGATGAGCGGCGGCTGTTTTTCGATCAGCTCGCTCGGCGGCATCGGCGGCACCGCGTTCACGCCCATCGTCAACGCGCCCGAGGTGGCGATTCTCGGCGTGTCGAAATCGGCGATGAAGCCGGTGTGGGATGGCGAAATATTCGCCCCGCGTTTGATTCTGCCGCTGTCGCTCAGCTACGACCACCGCGTGATCGACGGCGCCGCCGCCGCGCGCTTCACCGCGCATCTGGCCGCGCTGTTGGCCGATATGCGCCGTGTGTTGTTGTGATGGGGGACCGATCATGACGAATACGGTTGAAGTGAAAGTCCCCGACATCGGCGACTTCGACAACATCCCGGTGATCGAGATTCTGGTGAAGCCGGGCGACACGGTGGCGAAGGATCAGGGCTTGGTCACGCTGGAATCCGACAAGGCGACGATGGAAGTGCCGTCGTCCGCTGGGGGCGTGGTGAAGGAACTGAAGGTGAAGCTCGGCGACATGGTGTCGGAAGGCAGCGTGATCGCGGTGCTGGAGGTCGCGGGCGTTTCCCTTCCCACCTCGGGAGAAGGTGCCCGAAGGGCGGATGAGGGAACGATTGCCGGCGACGCATCCCCCTCGCGGGGAAGCGAGCCCTTACCCGCTGCGGCGCAGCGACCTCTCCCGAGCGGAGAGGCGAAAAGCGACGCGCCCACTGCCGCCGCATCCAATGGCCGCAAAGCCGACATCGAATGCCGCATGCTGGTACTCGGCGCCGGCCCGGGCGGTTACACCGCCGCATTCCGCAGCGCCGACATCGGCATGGACACCGTGCTGGTCGAACGCTATCCCGCGCTCGGCGGCGTTTGCCTCAACGTCGGCTGCATTCCGTCGAAGGCGTTGCTGCATGCGGCCAACGTCATCGACGAAGCCGCGCACGCCAAAGACTACGGCATCGACTTCGGCGCGCCGAAGATCGCGCTCGACGCATTGCGCGGCTACAAAGACAAAGTCGTCGGTCAACTCACCAAAGGCCTTGCCGGCATGGCGAAGCAGCGCAAGGTGCGCGTGGTGCAGGGCATCGGTCGATTCGTGTCGCCGAACGAGATCGAAGTGCAGGGCGATGCCGGCACGCAGCTCGTGCGCTTCGAACAATGCATCATCGCCGCCGGTTCGCAGCCGGTGAAATTGCCGGCGTTTCCGTGGGACGACGCGCGCGTGATGGATTCCACCGACGCGCTGATGCTCGCCGATGTGCCGAAATCGCTCCTCGTCGTCGGCGGCGGCATCATCGGTCTGGAAATGGCGACGGTATATCGCGCGCTCGGCGCCGAAGTGACGGTCGTCGAGTTCATGGACCAGATCATGCCGGGCGCCGATACCGACTTGATCAAACCGCTCGCCGATCGTTTGAAGAAACAAGGCGTCGCGATTCATCTCAAGACCAAGGTCGTCGAGGCGAAAGCCTCGAAAAAAGGCATCGTCTGCGGCTTCGAGGGCGCGAGCGTTCCCGCGAACGACACCTACGATCGCGTGTTGGTCGCCGTCGGCCGCGCGCCGAACGGCAAGAAGATCGATGCCGAGAAAGCCGGCGTCGCCGTCACCGAACGCGGCTTCATCGAAGTCGATCGGCAAATGCGCACCAACGTGCCGCATATCTTCGCCATCGGCGACATCATCGGCCAACCGATGCTTGCGCATAAAGCCACGCACGAAGGCAAACTCGCAGCGGAAGTCGCGTTCGGCGAAAAGAAAGAGTGGGTCGCGCGGGTAATTCCGTCGGTGGCCTACACCGACCCGGAAATCGCCTGGGTCGGCATCACCGAAACCGAAGCGAAGGCCAAGGGTTTGAAGATCGGCGTTGGCAAATTCCCTTGGGCCGCGTCGGGTCGCGCGATCGGCATCGGCCGCACCGAGGGCTTCACCAAACTCATCTTCGACGAGGCCTCGCACCGCATCGTCGGCGCCGGCATCGTCGGTGTGCATGCCGGCGATTTGATCGCCGAAGCCGCGCTCGCCATCGAAATGGGCTGCGAAGTCGAAGACATCGGCCATACCATCCACCCGCATCCCACGCTGAGCGAATCGGTGGGCATGGCCGCCGAGGTGTACGACGGCACGATCACCGACCTCTACATCCCGAAGAAAAAATGATCGCCTGCCCGTAGAGCGGAGCGCAGCTCCGCTGAACGCCTCAATGGCTTCGGATAGGTCTTCAGCGGAGCTGCGCTCCGCTCTACCGGAGGCGGGGTGAGTCGCGCATGAAAACACTCGGTTTGATCGGCGGCATGAGCTGGGAATCCACCGTTCCCTACTACCGCATCGTCAACGAGCGCGTACGTGTGCGACTCGGCGGCCTGCATTCGGCGAAGCTGGTGCTGCACAGCGTCGATTTCGCGGAGATCGAAGCGCTGCAGCGCGCCGACGATTGGGATGCGGCCGGCGCGCTGCTCGCCGAAGCCGCGCGCGGATTGCGCGCCGCGGGCGCAGACGCCCTCGTGCTGTGCACGAACACGATGCATCTGGTCGCGCCGGCGATCGAGGTCGCCGTCGATATTCCGCTGTTGCATATCGCCGACGCGACCGCGCAGTGCATCCGCGCCGCGGGCATTTCGCGCGTGGGGCTGCTCGGTTCTCGCTTCACGATGGAGCGTCCGTTCTATCGCGAGCGTCTCGAAGCCGCGGGGATCGAGGTGTCCACGCCCGAGGCCACCCAGCGCGAACGCGTGGATCGCGTCATCTTCGAGGAGCTGTGCCTCGGCCGCATCCTGGAGGCCTCGCGCGAGGACTACCTCGGCATCATCGCCGACCTCGTCGCCCGCGGCGCGCAGGGCGTGGTGCTGGGCTGTACCGAGATCGGTCTGCTGGTGGGCGAGGGCGACGCGTCGGTGCCGCTGTTCGATACCGCGCGAATTCACGCCGAGGCGGCGGCGGATTGGGCGTTGGCGGAGTGATGGGCGCCGGGCGCCTTGCGCTCTTGCGGCGGACTCGAACACTGCAAACGAACGAAGCCCCGGTCCCGGGGCTTCGTACCTGCGCATGCGAGGGTGAGACGAGGAAGGAGAGGAACGCAGGCGAGACGATGGACTCGCGTCGTCGGATCGAAGTTCCCGCCCGGCTGCGGCCGTTCAGGATGCCTGCGGTCGGCGATGCCCCAAGGCGGCGCACACGGCGGTGCGGCCCCCAAATCCAGCCCGGAGCCGGCCGACGAGGCCCCGAATCCTCGGGCGAGCCCACGACGCGGCGCGCCAGGGCTGGGCGAGCGAGCCCCCGGCTAGCCCATATCGACGATCT